>NZ_RZSG01000026.1:0-22878 GCF_003997725.1 Mesorhizobium sp. M4A.F.Ca.ET.050.02.1.1 | reverse complement strand
ACAGATCCTGCGGCCCGTAGTGCACGCTCTCGGGGAAGTAGCCTACGGAACCCTCTTCCATGATCTTGGTAGGGGAGGCGGGGTACTTCCCTTTCAAAACATAGCGGATTTGATCGAAATTGTGCCGGTGGCGGGGTGTGCCCCAACCGCCAGATCCGGTGAGGCCCACGTTGAGAAGGTAGTTGTTTGGGGAGTCATCGTCCCCCTGCAAAAGGAACTTCTGATCGAGGGTTCCTTCCCGCATTGAACCGACCCGGCCACCCTCTGAAGTCGCTGCTTCCGAGATACGCATGTTCGCTCCTCTTACGTAGTCATCGTCAAAGTTATTCGGTTGACTTCAAATAGCGCAAAACCGGGCCGGCGCGTATCCGCAGCGTTTGGTGGCTATAACGTTTTGTTATTCCCGGCGCCGGCATCGCATAAGAGGCACTTGATACCGCCCAATGTTGCCTTCAAAGTCTTGAGCGAAGGCCTCCCTAGGCTGCGATAGTGCATCGCGACTGCATCGCGAGTTTTGGATTCTTTATGACTAGTCTGGAAATCTCGCCGAAAAACCTGATGAAGACCAAGATGATGTCAGGCGAACTTGCTGTCGGCATGGTCGTGAGGTTGATGCGGGGAGTCGAGGTAGCCGCAATCGCAAAGAGCGCAGGCTTCGACTGCCTCTACGTCGATCTCGAACACTGCAGCTTCTCGCTGGAGACCGTGAGTCAGATTTGCATCGCCGCGACTGCGCTCGGCGTGACGCCAATGGTTCGCGTTGCAGGTAAGGACAAGGCGGAGATTGGCAGGACGTTGGAAACGGGTGCCCAGGGAATTATCATTCCCCATCTCGAAAACCGCGCAGAGGCCGAACAGGTCGTTGAGGCGGCGCGATTCCCACCCACAGGAGATCGTTCTCTCCTGGCTACGAGTCCGCACACTCTGTTCCGTGGCGGCCCGGCAGACGAAGTCATGCGGCGGCTGAACGAATCGACGCTTGTGACGGGCATGATCGAATCCGTGACTGCGGTAGAGAACGCCGACGACATCGCGTCGGTCGAAGGCGTCGATATGCTTCTGGTAGGCACGAACGACCTTTGCAATTCCCTCGGGGTGCCAGGACAGCTCGACCATCCTAGAGTTCGCGAAGCCTATCAGCATGTGGCTGCGAGCTGTGGGGCAAAGGGCAAGCATCTCGGCGTTGGAGGGCTGAACTCGCGGCCGGACATTGCCAAGGAGATGATTTCAATGGGAGCGCGATACGTCTCGGCAGGAAGCGACACAGGGTTCCTGATGAGCGCGGCAACTGCCGCAGCAAACGCTTTCCGGTGAATTCGCAATGCGACACATGCGGTCGGCAATGCCGCTTGTGCGCTCAGCTGTCGGTCCAGCTGATGCCGGACAATAGCGCATCAACGGCCAAGACAATTGGAGGGCAACAGGTGGATACGAGCGAAGAACTAAATCGGCTGTCAAGCGTCAATGGAGAGGCGCGAGACTTCAGTGTGAAAGATCGTGTCGTCCTGATCACCGGCGCGGGTCAGGGAATCGGTCGGGAGCTCGCTCGACAGTTTGCCGCGGCCGGTTCGGTTGCGGTGATCGCAGACGTAAACGCGGCCAACGCCAAGGCAGTGTCAGCTGAAATCGAAGCCGAAGGATTGAAGGCAAAACCGATCTCCGTCGATGTCGCCGATGAGGCTTCGGTCGATGCGATGGTCAAGGCAGTTGTGGATGAATTCGGCAGGGTTGACGCGCTTGTTAACAACGCCTCGCTCTTCTCAAGCCTTCCAAAGCGATCCTTCGACCAGATCCCATTGGCGGAGTGGCGGAAGGTCATGGATGTCAATGTCACGGGCGTTTTTCTGTGTGCTCGCGCGGTAGCCGAGACGATGAAGAAGCAGGTGTTCGGTCGCATCATCAACATCTCGTCGGACTCCGTGCATCGCGGAACGAAGAACTATTTGCACTACGTGACGTCCAAATCCGCACTGATCGGCATGAGCAACTCGCTAGCCCGAGAGCTCGGGCCGCATGGGGTCACGGTCAACTGCATCCGTCCAGGCACAGTCGAGACGGAGGTCGAAGAGCGTATGACGAACCTGACGCCGGAAGTGCGTCAGCGCAGCATCGACCTGCAATGCATCCCGCGCACCATCGTGCCGTCCGACCTTGCGGGGCTTGTCATGTTCCTGACTACGCCGGCGGCCTCGTTCATCACAGGCCAGACCATCGCTTGCGATGGTGGCTACACGCACAGCTTTTGACGGAAGAGCTGCGCAGAGGGCGATCATGGAACACTACGGCCAACTTTTCATCGATGGCGCCTGGGTGGAACCTGTCCGCCCAGGTCGCAGGGAGCTTATCGATCCCGCGACCGAGTCCCCCTTTGCGACAGTGGCTACGGGGGGTGGCGCCGAGGACGTCGACAAGGCTGTTGCCGCTGCGCGGCGAGCCTTCGAAAGCTACTCGATGACAACGCCAGGCGAGCGGATCGAATTGCTCGATCGCATCATTTCCGCATACGAACAGCACATCGACGAAATCGCCAACGTGATGGCTCAAGAGGTCGGTATCCCGATCAGTGCCCGCGCACAGGCGACGGGTCCGATTGGCCACATGAAGGTGGCACGCGATCTTCTGAAGACATACAGCTTCGAAACGCAACTCGCGGAGACGATCATCCGTCGCGAGCCCATCGGTGTCTGCGCCCTCGTCTCGCCCTGGAACTGGCCGGTCCAGACACCGACAATCAAAGCGATCTATGGGCTTGCCGCTGGCTGCAGCGTCGTCCTCAAGCCTTCGGATGCGTCGCCCGTAAGCGCGGTCCTCCTGGCGCGGGTGTTCGAGATGGCTGGTGTTCCCAAGGGAGTGTTTAACCTTGTGATCGGCAAGGGAAGCATCGTGGGGCAGGCGCTATCGGAGCACCCGGACGTGGATATGATCTCCTTCACCGGCTCGACGAGGGCCGGCATCAAGGTCGGCGAAGCGGCGGCCAATAGCGTGAAACGCGTATCGTTGGAACTCGGAGGCAAATCAGCCAACATCGTCCTCCAAGACGCTGACCTCGAGCAAGCCGCACGGTGGAACGTCCAGCGGTGCTTCTTCAATGCCGGACAATCCTGCCACGCGCCGAGCCGGATGCTTGTGCACGAGAGCCATATAGACCGAGTGATCCCGCATCTGATCGATGAAGCAAGTCGCCACCGCCTCGGAGACCCGCGCAATCCAAACACGACGATGGGCCCGGTTGTGAACCAAGCGCAATTCGAGAGCATTCAACGCTACATCCAGATCGGCATAGAGGAGGGCGCGAGGTTGATCTGCGGGGGCCTGGGCCGACCTGTCGGTCTTCAGCAGGGCTACTTCACGCAGCCGACCGTGTTCGTCGACGTGGCGCCCGATATGACAATCGCAAAGGAAGAGATATTCGGACCAGTCCTGGTGGTGATCCCCTATTCCACCGAGGAAGAAGCGCTCAAGATTGCCAATGACAGTCCTTATGGCCTCGGCGGCTATGTTTTCGGTCGCGACCGCAAGAAGGGCTATGAATTCGCCAGCAGGCTTCGTGCGGGGCGCGTCAGCTTCAATGGCGCGGCGACCAATTCGGTGACACCGATGGGTGGATACAAGCAGTCTGGAGTCGGCCGCTCGATGGGGGTACTCGGCTTGGAGGAATACCTGGAGGTGAAATCAGTCTACGGCTTCGAGGAAGAAGCATCCGTTCTGCCCAGGTTTGGGAGCCGGCTAAGCTGATGCGAAGCTACGCGATTGCGGCAATCCCAGCCGATGGGATCGGGCCGGAAGTGATCGATGCCGGGATCGAGGTTCTTACGGCGCTCTGCCAGCGAGCAGGCGACCTTCGCCTCGACGTCACGCGGTATGATTGGGGGTCGGACTACTACAAGGCACACGGCAAGATGATGCCCGATGACGGGCTCGACCAACTGAAAGCCCATGACGCGATCTACTTCGGCGCAGTAGGCGCACCGGACATACCAGATCATATCACGCTTTGGGGTCTTCGCCTGGCGATATGCCAAGGTTTCGACCAGTACGCGAATGTCCGGCCGACGCGAATTCTGCCAGGGATATCCGCGCCGTTGCGAGGGAAGGGGCCAGGAGATCTCGATTGGGTGATCGTCCGCGAGAACTCGGAAGGTGAATATGCAGGGCACGGCGGACGCGTCCATCGCGGTATGCCGGAAGAGGTGGCAACCGAGGTCGCCATCTTCACTCGCCATGCCGTCACGCGCATCATGCGCTACGCGTTTCGGCTGGCGCAATCTCGCCGCCGCAAACTTCTGACGGTCGTGACCAAATCGAATGCCCAGCGGCACGGGATGGTGATGTGGGACGAGATCGCGGAGGAGGTCGCCCGGGAGTTCGTAGACGTGACCTGGGACAAGATGCTGGTCGACGCCATGACTGTGCGCATGACGCTGCATCCCGAAAGCTTGGACACCATCGTAGCGACGAACCTGCACGCTGACATCCTCTCCGACCTTGCCGGGGCCCTCGCAGGTAGCCTGGGCGTGGCCCCAACCGCGAACATCGATCCGGACCGACGATTTCCCTCGATGTTCGAACCCATCCACGGTTCGGCCTTCGATATCGCGGGAAAGGGGATCGCCAATCCGGTCGCTACGTTCTGGTCCGCCTGTCAGATGCTTGACCCCCTCGGTGAGGCGGATGCCGCCTCACGACTGATGAGAGCAATCGAGACTGTTTGCGCGGAGGGAAGCGTGACGCCAGACGTCGGCGGGAATGCGAATACCCGGCAGGTTACCGAAGCCGTGATCGCTGCGATCCGCGGCAGCAACGTTTGATCAATCAAAACGGACCCCTGGCGATGAAGATCGGCGTAATTGGACTTGGCTCAATGGGATACGGCATCGCACAGTCGCTGCTTCGTTCCGGCCATCAAGTTTATGGGTCGGACATCAATACCGAGGCAGTGAAGCGCCTCCGCGCCCAAGGCGGATCGAAAGCGGATGCCATAGCCGCGGCCCATGATCTGAACGCGATCGTCATTGTGGTCTTGAACGCAGAGCAGACCGAAGAAGTGCTGTTCGGTAAAAACGACCTGGTTTCCAGGCTCACCCCTGGGACCGTTGTCGTCATGTGCGTAACTGTTGCACCGGACTTTGCACGGAGCGCCGCTCAGCGGTGCTCGGCGCTTGGCATTCATTTTCTTGATGCTCCTATCTCGGGCGGTTCGGTCAAGGCCGCGGAGGGCAGACTGTCGGTAATGGCGTCGGGGACACAGGACGCATTCGCAGCCGCGCGACCTATTCTCGACGCAATGGCCGAAACGGTCTTCGAACTTGGGGACGGCGCTGGCGCAGGATCGGCCATGAAAGCCGTGAACCAGATGCTTGCAGGAATCCATATCGCTGCCATGGCGGAAGCCATCTCATTTGCTGTGACGCAGGGGATCGAGCCGGCAACCTTCCTCAGAGTGATCCCCAGCTGCGCAGGCACCAGCTGGATGCTGGAAAACCGTGCGCCACATGTGGCGGAAGGCGATTACACCCCGCGGTCGGCTATCGACATCTGGCCGAAGGATCTTGGCATCGTACTGGACGTCGCCAGGAAGTCGAAGTTCGCGGCGCCCGTAACTGCCGCGGCCCTGCAGCAATTCATCGCCGCGGCGGGCATGGGTTTGGGGCGCGAGGATGATGCTGCGGTGGCGAAGGTCTATGCCCACAATGCCGGCATCAAACTGCCCGGCCAGACGCGGAACATGTCGGACAGCGCGGATCGGGAGACGGGCTGGAGGCCATGACCACTTTTCTTGGTGCCATAGCTGACGACCTTACCGGTGCAACCGACCTTGCCGGCCTGCTCGCGCGTTCCGGCATACCCGTCTCGCTGCGCATGGGCGTTCCGGAGCATCCGCCGGCAGAAACCGCCGCGCTCGAAATCATAGCCCTGAAATGCCGCAATGCGCCGGTAGACGAGGCTGTCGAAGATACCCTTGCCGCGCTCCATTGGCTTCGCCAGGCCGGCGCCCAACGGTTCTTCTGGAAATACTGCTCGACATTTGATTCCACTCCGCGCGGCAATATCGGCCCCGTCGCCGAGGCGCTGATGCGGGCACTAGGGACAAGCCAGACCATCTATTGCCCGGCCTTTCCCGAGAACGGTCGCGCGATCTTCATGGGGAATCTGTTCGTAGGTGAACAGCCCCTCTCCGAAAGCTCCATGAAAGATCATCCATTGACGCCTATGAGGGATTCCAACCTCATGAGGA
Source organism: Mesorhizobium sp. M4A.F.Ca.ET.050.02.1.1 (assembly GCF_003997725.1). NCBI lineage: Bacteria > Pseudomonadati > Pseudomonadota > Alphaproteobacteria > Hyphomicrobiales > Phyllobacteriaceae > Mesorhizobium > Mesorhizobium sp. M4A.F.Ca.ET.050.02.1.1. Next base: position 16,643 of record NZ_RZSG01000026.1, on the reverse strand, counting down.
TTTTGAGGCCGCAGGTGACCTTGGCGGTCGGGCTAGCAAATAGGCTCGTTGTGGCCGAGGGACCGCAGGCCTTGCGCAAGCGGCTAGCCCAGCTTCATGCCGATGGCGTCTCCCACGTTGTCATCGACGCCGTGGCCAATAATGATCTCCATACCATCGGCCTTGCTTGTCACGACATGACACTCCTGACCGGCGGAAGTGCCGTGGCCATGCCACTGCCACAGATATGGCTCGATCAAGGCCTGCTCTCCCGAGATGAGAGTAGGGGAAGGCTGCGCGCCGAAGAAGGGACGGCAGTTGTGCTGTCCGGCAGCTGTTCGGCCATGACAACCCGCCAGGTCTCGGCCTATCTCGAAAGTGGGCAGCCCGGCTTCCGGTTGGATCCGCTTGGTCTCGCGCAGAACGGCCCAAACGAGGCTCTCGACTGGCTTTCAAAGCAGGCGCCAGAAGCAGTGCCGATCGTCTATGCGACCGCTGCGCCGGGTGCTGTTCGAGCGGCGCAAGAAATACTTGGCGTAGAGCGCGCCAGCATGTTGGTCGAGCAGGCTCTCGCTGCCTGCGCCGTCAAAGCTCGCGATCTCGGTGCGCGCCGCTATATCGTTGCCGGAGGAGAAACATCAGGGGCGGTCGCCCAGGCACTTGGCGTTACCAAGCTCGATATTGGAATGGAGATCGCGCCGGGCGTTCCGTGGTGCTTTGCCCGAACGGGGGGGCACGACGTCGCCATTGCCTTGAAGTCGGGCAATTTTGGCAACGAAACCTTTTTCAGTCACGCGCTGGAGATCTTGGGAACATGACGGAGGAAGCCCGCCTTCGAGAACAAATATGCACGTTGGCCAAATCCATGTTCGATCGTGGGCTGACACACGGCTCGACCGGAAACATCTCGGCCCGTACGTTCGACGGGGGCTTGCTGGTGTCGCCTACCGGCACCAGTTTCGGGCGACTCGATCCAGCCCGTCTGAGCCGTTTCGATGCCGCAGGCCGACAAGTTGGTGGCGATGCGCCCACCAAAGAAATGCCGCTCCACTCGGCCTTTTATGACACCCGAAATCAGACTGGCGCGGTTGTGCATTTGCATAGCTGTTACGCGGTCGTCTGGTCGATGCTTGACGACCCGGATGAAGACGACTTCCTGCCGCCACTCACCCCCTATGCCGCGATGCAACTCGGCCGGGTAAAGCTCCTTCCGTTCTTTCGTCCCGGCGATCCTGCGATGGGGAAGGCTGTACGCGGGTTGGCCGGCAAAAGATCCGCCGTCATGCTCGCCAATCATGGGCCGGTCGTTGCCGGAAAGGACGTCGAGGCCGCCTGCAATGCGATCGAGGAGCTGGAGGCTACGGCGCGTCTTGCTTTGCTCACGCGCGGTCTTGGCCCGCGTTTGCTCACCGAAGCGCAAATCCGTGATGTCGTAACCTCGTTCAACGTCGAGTGGGAAGCATGAGGTTCTCGGCCAACCTGGGCTTTCTGTGGGCCGACCGGCCACTTCCCGATGCCATTCGCGCTGCCAACACGGCAGGATTCGACGCGGTTGAGTGCCATTGGCCCTTCGATGTGCCCGCTCCCCTTACAAAAGCGGCCCTGGAGGAGACGGGCCTCTCGATGCTCGGGCTCAACACGCGGCGCGGTGACATAGCCCGCGGAGAGAACGGTCTCGCCGCGCTGCCAGGTCGTCAGGCAGATGCGCGCGCCGCCATTGACGAAGCAATTGCCTACGCGACCGGCATCTCCGCCTCAGCCGTTCATGTCATGGCCGGAAATTCAAGCGGGCCGCGTGCCCGCGCCGCGTTCTGTGAAAACTTGATCTATGCCTGCGAGACAGCAGGGGATTCCATCCAGGTCCTGATCGAGCCGCTGAACCATTACAATGCACCTGGGTATTTCCTGAGCACGACGGGACAGGCACTGGATGTCATCCGTGAGATCGATAAGCCGAATCTGAAGCTGATGTTCGATTGCTACCATGTCCAGATCATGGAAGGCGACGTGACACGGCGGATCGAATCCTTGCTTCCGTTCATTGGGCATATCCAGATCGCATCGGTGCCAGATCGCGGCCCACCGGATCACGGCGAACTCGATTTCGCCTACGTGCTGCCGCGAATATCAGAGCTGGGCTGGGTTGCTCCGGTTGGAGCGGAATATCTGCCGAAAGACGGCGCGCAATCAGACGTTTCATGGCTGGCCCGATATCGGTGACGGAAGCCGCGCCGCTGGCTTGCGCTGAAACGTTGAGCAGAGGGGACGAAGGATGAACGACAAACCCATTATTGGTTTTATCGGCCTTGGCCTGATGGGCCATGGAATAGCGAAGAACATCTGCAAAGGCGGCTACGAAATGTGGATTCGCGACCCTTTCAACCGCGCATCGGTTGAAAGCCTGTTGTCAATGGGCGCCCACGAAGCCGTGAGTCCAAAAGACATGGCGGAAAAGTGTGATGTCATTCAGATCTGCCTTCCGAGTTCACAGCACGTTGAAAGTGTCGTCCGCGGTGACGACGGAATCATAGCGGGCGCGCGAAGCGGTCTGATCGTCATCGATGCGTCCACCGCCGATCCAGGGTCCACCGCGAACCTTGCAATCGAGCTGTCGGAAAAGGGTGCCCGGCTGGTCGACGCTCCGTTGGGACGCACCCCAAAGGAGGCGGAGGAGGGCAAACTCGACGCGATGGTCGGCTGTGACATGGAGTTGTTGGAGATCGTTCGGCCAATCATCGAATGCTGGGCCGGCTCGATTACCCATGTCGGCCCTTTAGGCAGTGGTCACAAGATGAAGCTCTTGATGAACTTCATCGGCATGTCGTACGGCGCTTTGTTTTCAGAGGCGGTGGTGCTCGGCGCGAAAGTCGGCATTTCGCCCAATGTCATTCGTGAAGTGATTGGCCCAAGCCGCATGGGCAACGGCTTCTTCGATACCTTCATGCGGTACGTGGTCGATCGCGATCGCGATGCTCACAAATTCACGATTGCCAATGCGGCCAAGGATCTCCGCTACGTCACCTCTATGGCTGCCGAAGCGCAGGTGGTGAGTATCATGGCTTCCGCCGCAAGACATTACTACGCACATGTTGAGGCAATCGGACGCGCAACCGATTTTGTCCCGATGCTGAGCGATCATGTTGGCGCTCTCAACGGCCTGAACCTGGCAGAGACCGTTCGATAAAGCGCACGTCATGCTGGAGAGTGCATTGTGAAGGGTATCGTGTTTTTAGGTGATCGACGCTTGGCCTCGATCGAGGTTGAGGACCCGACGCCGGGCTATGGCGAGGTCGTTGTCGAGATCAAAGCCTCTGGCATGTGCGGTAGCGATCTGCACCCATACAGGGCGCCATACGATCCCAACCGCCCACTGGAGTCTCGCATAGTCGGGGGGCACGAGCCATCCGGCATCGTGGCCGCTATAGGCCTCGGCGTGCCACCGCCTGTCGCAAAGGTCGGGGACCGGGTTATGATCCATCACTACCACGGTTGCACAGTCTGCCGTCATTGTCGGACCGGCTGGCCGCAGCTTTGTGAACCAGTCACGCGAACGACGTACAGCGCCAACGCGCATGGCGCCCATGCTTCTTACATGAAGGTTGCAGCCGATACTCTCGTGCCCCTTCACGACACACTGAGCTTCGAAGCCGGAGCCGCGATCGCGTGCGGGACGGGGACGGCCTGGGGTGCATTGGAACGCCTGCAGCCGCGAGGACACGAGACGATCGCTGTCTTTGGCCAAGGCCCGGTCGGGCTCTCCGCGACCCTTCTGGCATCAACGCGCGGCTCGCGCGTGATTGCGATCGATCTGGATGATGACCGTCTCACATTGGCAAAGCGGTTCGGTGCCGACGAGACCATCAACGCTCGCAATGCCGACGTGGCGGAAGTGTTGCGAGAAATGACCGACGGGCAGGGAGTCGAGATGGTGGTGGAAACTGCTGGTTCACCCCAGGCAGCCGCGGCAGGACTGAAAGCGGCCGCCGTTTGGGGGAAGGTGTGCATGGTTGGAATTGGTGGAAAAGTAACTGTCGACACCCAAGCCATGCTCGATCGCCAGGTTACGGTGATGACCTCCTATACGATGTCGACTGTTGATCAGAAGGCCTGCGCAAATTTTGTCGTCTCGCGAAATCTCGACCTCGATCGCCTGTTCACTCACCGATGGCATTTGGATCAAGCGGAAGAAGCCTACCAAGTCTTTGACGCCCAGGCGAGCGGGAAAGGCGCGTTCATATTTTAGCGCAAATCCTACCAAACCGGACACGAGAAAGGGCATCAGTATCTGGCGCTGTCGAACTGCCAATGGCGCTGGGAGGAGTTCGCCCGGTCTTCAAGGAGCTCTTTGATTCCTCTGCAAAAAACGACAATCGCTCGAGCGTGTGAAGCAATCTCATAGAGCATGTTAACAGCGGATCTCCAAATTGGCTGGGGTTCTTGGAAGCTTTTCGAACTTTCTGGGTCGCTCAGCGGCCTGAGCTCCGTGGGCTGATGGGACAAATTGGGACGTAGAGTCCTTATGAGCCATCGACCCTCTTGCGCATGCCGGCACGAAGCGCGGGATATTCTTAGCGGGCTGAAGGGCCGCTATCCGCCTCATTGCGGTCATAACGTTGGAGTCGATCTTCAACCAAAGGGGCGCCAGGATATCTGGCGCGCACGATCACAGCCGCTCCCCAAATCGGAACGTTAGATTCGATAGAATCTCTCTGCATTCGAACAGAGCACGGCGACGCGCTCTTCGTCTGACAAATCCCTTGTGACGGCGCGAATTACGCCAATGATGCTCGCTGGAGAGGCGAAAAGCAGTTCCACCGGCATGTTGGTGCCCACCATGGTCCGCTGCGGTCCAAAAGCATGCAGTGTGTGGTGGAGCAGGGGCAGCATTGTCTCTGGCGTCCAATTTGGCGCGCCGAGACCGAAGCCGCATAGTTTGACGCTGACATTCGGCGCCTGCGCGAGGCGCCCGATCGCCGCGCGCCACGCCGCCAAGCCTTCCGCACTGCGTCAGCCACCATTCCGAAATGCTCCAGCACGATCATCGTGTCCGGAAACGCATTCGCTAGCGCCAGCGCCTTGTCCATCTGAGGCCAGTAGAGTTGCAGATCGAAACTCAAGCCGAGCGGCGCAAGGCGCGCAAAGCCTCGTCGCCATTGTGCGCTTTCCATCAGATCCGGGGCGGGCGCGTGCGCAGGCGGGGCTCATCGTGCCAATTCAGAATCTGACGAATACCGCGCACACGTGGATAACGGGCATGGGCTTCAAGAAGGCGCTCGACACCTGGCGCGGATAGGTCCGCGTAAGCGACGATCGCATCCGGCATGCTCTCCTGCCTGGCCAATGTGCTCAGCCAGCGCGTCTCATCAAGCGGATCGTGCGGATTGCGGCCGTTCTGGACGTGCACCGTCTTGACGATGCTAAGACCCTCCATGTCGGCCTTGTAGTTGGCCGGAAGGTAATCGCGCCGGATGGGTCCGAGGTCGCCTTCGAGTGGCTCCGGCCGGTCCGGGTCGAGCCAGGGATAGGCGGCATCGGAGAGGCTTTGGAAATGCTGGTGCGTGTCGACGATCGCCCAGCTTTCGTCGGCGGGCATCATCCGCGCCTTCTTGTCCACTGGTCGGCGAAGACGGCGAGGATCACGACCGTTCCCGACGCCACGTATTGCCAGAACGATGGCACGTTCATCAGCGTCAGCCCGTTCTGCAGGGCGCCCAGCGTCAGCGCGCCGATAAGCGACCCAAGCGGATTTCCGACGCCACCAAAAAGGCTCGCTCCGCCAATGACCGCCGATCCGATCGCCTGCAATTCGAAGCCGCTGCCGCCGATCGGCTCGGCGGCTCCGATGCGCGCTATCAGCACGAAGCCGGCAAGGCTCGAAAGGACCCCGGAGATCGTATAGACCGTGACCTTCACCCTCTCGACGTTGACGCCCGACAGTCTCGCCGCTTCCTCATTGCCGCCGATGGCGATGATCTGTTCGCCGAGCGCGGTGTAGCGGACCAGCAGAAAAGCGAGCGCGGCAACTGCCAGCGCCAGCAGCACAGGGGTCGGAATATCGAAGAGCCGTCCGGCGAAGATGGCGCGAAACTCCTTGGACAGGCCATAGATCGGCTGGCCATCGGTGTAGATCAGCGCGGCGCCTCTGTAGATGCTGAGCGTGCCGAGCGTCACGATGAAGTCGGGCAGTTTGAGCCGGGCAATCAGCAGGCCATTCAGAAGTCCACAGAGCAATCCGACCAGCAATCCTGCGCCGACGCCTACCAGAAGCCCATGCGAGAGCATGTCTGCCGCCACCATGCTGGACAGCCCGACCACCGATCCCACCGAGAGATCAATGCCCTTGGTCATGATGACGAGCGTCATGCCCACCGCGATCACCGCGTTAATCGACGACTGAAGCATGATGTCGATCAGATTCGACGGCTGGTAGAAGGTGGTGTTCAGCACCGAGAACACCACGAACAGCGTCACGCAGCCGATCGCTACGCTCGCCTTGCGCAGGGCATCGTCACGCCTCGAGCCCTTGAGGGGCTTTTTCTCGGCCGCATCCGTCCGAGGCAGGGAACTCAGTTCGGTCACGAATTGTCCTCTCTCGCAGCGAGCTCGATCAGCCGCTCCTCGGTCAGGGCGGCATCGTTGGCAACGATGTTGTGCAGGCGTCCGCCACTCACAATGCCGATGCGGTGACAGATAAGCAGGAGTTCAGGCAGTTCCGAGGACACCACCAGCAGCGCCGCCCCGTCGGCTGCAAGGCGGCGCAGCAGCGCATAGATCTCCGCCTTGGCACCGACATCGATGCCGCGCGTCGGCTCGTCGAAGAGGAACACGCGCGCGCCGGTCGCGAGCCAGCGGGCAATGACAACCTTCTGCTGGTTCCCACCCGAAAGGTTGCGCATCTCAGTGCTGATCGATGCCGGTCGGATGTGAAGCTCCTCGACATAGCGCTTGACCGCACGCCGCCTTTGCGAGCCCATAATCACGCCAAGGGAAGTGAAACGGTCATGGTTGCCAAGGCCGAAATTGCGCTCGACATCCGTCATGGGAACGATCGCATGACCGCGTCGGTCCTCGGGGATCAAGGCGATGCCGGACCGCATGGCATCGGCGGGCCTGGCAAGCTTGACGCGTCCTCCGGAGACGTGGATTTCGCCACCGGACAATGCGTCGATGCCGAAGCAGGCGCGCAGAATAGCGGAGCGTCCGGAGCCGACGAGGCCCGACAACCCGACAATCTCTCCTGCTTTGACGGATAGGTTGACATCGCGCACGCGGGAGCTCGATACGCCGCGCAATTCCAGCAAGGCATTGGTTTGAACCTGGACCGGCTTTTCGGAGCTCATTTCGCGCGACAATTCGCGACCGGCGATCAACTCGTTCAGCCTCGCCTCGGAGTAATCGCCGATAGGACCTGAGGCGACGACTTCACCGTCGCGCAGAATCGTCACGTGATCGGCTATGGCCCGGATTTCCTTCATCCGGTGCGAGATATAGACAATCGCCTTGCCCGCCGCTTTCAGTCGCCGGATGACGGCGAACAGGCTGTCCTGCTCGGCCGGCGTCAGGCTGGAAGTCGGCTCGTCAAAGGCGATGATGCGGCCGCCGCGGGCAAGCGTGCGGCTGATCTCGACGAGTTGCCTGTCGGCCATGCCGAGTGTGGATACGGGCGAGTCAGTGTCGAGGTGCGGAGCCAGATCGTCGAGGATCGCTCGGGCCTCGCGGCGATATCCGGCGCGAGGGACGACGCTGAGGCCACGCGCGCGGCCGAGAAAGATGTTCTGGGCTACGTCGAGCTGGGGCACCAGGCTGAGTTCCTGGCTAACCAGGCCGATGCCCATGGCTAGCGCGCTGCGCGGCCCATCGATGTGCACGCGGCCGAGCGGATCGAGCGCGATTTCGCCCTGGTCCGGCTGCACGATGCCGAACATCACCTTCATAAGGGTGGACTTGCCGGCGCCGTTCTCGCCCAGAAGAGCGTGGACCTCGCCGCCGCGCAGGTCGAGGTCGACACCTTTCAGCGCCCGGACGCCGGAGAAGCGCTTGGCGATGCCGGTCATCCGAAGTGCGGGAGGACGGCTTTCGCCGTCCTCTGCTTGGGAGATTGCGCTGGTCACCAGAAGTGTCTCAGTTGGTCTTGGGATCGGGAAAGTCCTTGACGTTCTCCTTGGTGATGACCGCCTGAGGCGACAGGATCCATTGCGGAATGGCCTGGCAGCCGAGAAGACGAAGCGCCATCTGCACGCCAAGCTGTCCCTCCTCGAACGGGAATTCCGCGACCGTCGCGCGCATCTCGCCGGCGCCGACCGACTTCTTGGCCTCACGGATACCGTCGGTGCCGACGACGGCGACCTTCTCGAGGCTGCTGCCGCTGGTCACCGCCTCGACCACGCCGAGCGCCATGCCGTCATTGTTGGCATAGATTCCGGCAAGGTCCGGGGTCTGGCGCAGGATGTTCGAGGTCGCGTTCAATGCCGTCAGCCGGTCCCAGTTGCCGGGCTGGCTCGCGACAAGCGCGAGGTCAGGATACTTCTTGAGCTCTTCCTTGAAGCCCTGGATGCGCAGGCGGGCATTGGGCGAGCCGGCGGCACCCTCGATCTGGGCGACCTTGCCGCCATTCGGGTAGGTCTCATGCAGGAAGGCCGCCGCCTTGGCGCCGATGGCGACCTGGTCGGTGCCGATATAGGTGCTGGCGCCTTCGGTGCGCGCGTCGTCGATGATGATGGTGGGGATGTTGGCCGCGCGTGCCGCTTCGATCACCGGTGCGAGGTTGGAATCGGATTGCGGCGAGAGCAGCAGCGCATCCGGTTTCTGCGACAGCACCGTCTGCGCGAGGTTGAGCTGCTCGATCATCGAGCTCTCGTCCTTGGCGGCCTGCACGTCGACACTGATCTTGTACTTTGCCGCCTCGGCCTTGGCGCCAGCCGCGACGTCCTGCCAGAATTCGTTGATCAGCGTCTTGGTCACATAGGCGAAATGCAGCTCCTTCTTGGGGGCCGGCAAGGCGCCGAATTCCTTCTCGACGGCCGTCGATTCGATCTTGTCCATCTTGGCCGTCGGATAGGCTGGGCAGCTGTCCTCTGCGAACGCTGGGACAGCGCCGACAAGAGCGAGCGCCGTCGAGGCGGCGAATATACCGCTGATCCGTAACTTCATCGAAATTCCTCCCGTTGGGTACCGGATCAAATCCGGAGCATCCTCTTGCCTAAAGACTCGAGCGCTAAGGGGCGCATCACCGCACGCCTCCACGCGCTTCGGCCGTTCACGACTTCACCGTGTTGCAGCAAGTTGAAAACTAGAGCATGCCATCTGTTAGATACAAATTAGAAGCCCTTTCCGATTCTTTAGCCAGGCTTAAAGAAAAATGGTATGGCAGGGGCGATCCCTTGCGCGTTGGAAGAGAGATGCAGATACCGGTCAAGGCCATTTGGGTCTTTCATGCCGCCGCCCAGGCGGGCAGCATTTCGCGCGCCGCCGAGGAGTTTGGGGTGACGCCTTCCGCGGTCACCCAGCAGATCCAGGCGCTCGAGGTTCAGCTCGGCGTCAGCCTTCTGACAAAGATGGGCCGGCGCGTGGTTCTGACGGAAGCGGGTGAGCGCTACTACGCTACCATCACCGACGAGATCGAGCGCATTACCGAGGCCACCAGCACGATCCGCGGCTATCGCTCGGTGACGATGCTGACGGTGCGGGCCACGCCGACGCTTTCCAACAAATGGCTGTTGCCTCGCCTCGCCTCCTTCCTCGACCGCAATCCGGAACTTGAGATCCGCCTGGACGGCACGAACGAGCCGACTGACTTCAACCGGGAGCTTGTTGATCTCGAGATAAGGCACGGAGACGGCCGCTGGCCGGGCCTTTTTGTCGAGGGTATGGCCGAGGAGACCTTCATTCCGGCCTGCGCGCCGGCGCTTGCCGCTGAAGCCAGTCTGAAGGTCGAGGACCTGACCCGTTTCAGGCTAATCCATTCCGTGAAGTCGCAGGCGCAGTGGCCGGCCTGGTTCAAGCTCGCCGGCGCACAGCCGGCGAGCAGGTGGCGCCGCATTCTGTTTGACCGCTCCCATATGGCGATCGACGCGGCGTTGGACGGGATGGGAATAGCTCTGGAGAGCAGCATGATGATGGAGCGCGAGCTGCGCGAAGGCCGGCTTGTCTGTCCTGTTCCCGATCCGCCGCCGTTACGCATTGTGACCCAGTGGATCGTGTGCCCGCGTGATCATCTGCGGCAAAAGAAAGTGCGCATTTTCCTGGATTGGCTACGGGCGGAACGAGATGGGATGAAGGCTCAATAGCCGACCTCCCAGGCTCGACGGTCGGCAACGTGCAATTTTCTCGATTGCTTGATTACTTCACAGCTTTCTGTATTTGTGTGAAAAATCCTGAAAGCCGGAAGGTCGTCATGCTGTCTCGCTTCGCCACCCGATTGAACTCTTTCGCATCGGCGCCGCACCTTCAATGGCCGGACCTTATCGGCAAGCCGACCATGATGCAGATGGCGGAGCGCGCCGCGACCGTCAGCGGCCTGACCGACCTAGACCTGAATTTTCCCGACCATGTTTCAGGGGAGCCCGGGAGCATTGCCCGGCGTATCGGCGACCTGGGGCTATCCATCAACGGCCTTGCCATGCGCTACTACACCAATCCAGCGTTCAAGCGCGGAGCCTTCACCAATCCGGATCCAGCGGTGAGGCGCGAGGCCATCGACCTGACCAAGCGCGGCATCGACGCCGCGCGCGCCATGGGCGCCGATCTGATGACGATCTGGCTTGGCCAGGACGGGTTCGACTACAACTTCCAGCTGGACTATGGGCAGGTCTGGGACTGGGAGATAGCCGGCATACAGGAAGTCACCGCGCATGATCCGGCTTGCCGCATCAGCATCGAGTACAAGCCTGATGAGCCTCGCGCCCAGTCCTTGCTGCGCGACGCGGCGACGACGCTGCTTGCCATCGGTGAGGTCGGCCTGCCCAATCTCGGGGCGACGATCGATTTCGCGCACGCGCTTTATGCCGGCGAGCAACCCGCGCTCGTGGCGCATCTGATCCACCGCTGCAGCCGGCTGCTTGGCGTTCATCTCAACGACGGCTATGCCAAGCGCGATGACGGGCTGATGGTAGGCGCGGTGCATCTGCGCTCGACCCTTGAACTCCTTCACCAGATCCGCCGGGATGGCTTTGACGGCGCGCTCTACTTCGATACCTTTCCCGACACGAGCGGCCTCGACCCGGTCGCGGAATGCGAGGCCAACATCGCAACCGTGCGGCGCCTGGTCGAAATCGCCGAAGGTTTGGCAGGCGATAACGGACTTGCGGATGCGTTGGCCCGCCAGGACGGGGTCGCTAGTCAGCGAATCGTGAACAGGGCCTTGATCGGTGCGTAGGGCGGTCTGAATGACGATCTCGGAGGACAGCGCATGAGCCTTCCACTTGCCGACCCAAGAACAATCGGCCCGCGCATCCGCATGATGATGCCGCATCTCACGCCGCTGGAGGGACGCGTGGTCGACATGATCCTCGGCCGGCGCGACTTCGACCAGAGCACCTCACTCAAGGTGGTGGCCGAAGACGCCGGTGTGTCGGAGGCCATGATCGTCAAGATCGCCAAGAAACTTGGCTTCGACGGCTTCAAGGATTTTCGGACCGGTCTTGCCGACTATAACCGCCTGCCGACCGCGGAGCTTCACGAGGAACTTTCGCCCGACGACACCGATGCCGAGATCGCCCGCAAGGTCTTTCGCACCTCGGTCCACGCCCTGGAAGAGACGCTCGCCATTCTCGACCCCCGGGCGCTGGAAAGGGCGGCCGACCTCATCTTCGGCGCACGCCAGCGCGACCTCTACGGTATTGGCGGCTCAGCGCAGATCGCGCGTGACGTCGCACACAAACTGTTGCGCATCGGCGTCCGCACCAGCGTGTTTGACGATGCGCACATGATGTTGATGTCCGCTTCGCTCCTGGGAGAGGGGGATGTCGCCATTGCCATTTCACATTCGGGGACAACCACGGCCGTAATCGAGCCCATTGAACTGGCGCGCCGGCGGGGCGCGCGCACCATCGCGCTCACCAACTATGCGACGTCACCGCTCGCCGCGATCGCCGACGTCGTGCTTTGCTCGACGGCCCAGGGCTCGCCGCTGCTTGGCGAGAATGCCGCCGCGCGCATAGCGCAACTGATCATATTCGATGCCGTCTTCGCGGCCGTCGCGAGGCGCGACCTCAAGGCGGCCGAGCGCAACCTTGCCGCCACCATGGGCGCGGTGGCCTGCAAGCGTCGCGGCGCATGAGCGTCTCGTCGCGTCCTGTCGTCGTGGTGGTCGGGAGTCTGCACTACGATATCATGGTCGACGCACCCGATCGCCCGCGCAAGGGCGAGACGGTCACCGGCTTTGGGTGGCGGCCGAAATTCGGCGGCAAGGGAGGCAACCAGGCCGTCGCGGCTGCAAGAGCAGGCGCCGCGGTGCGGATGGCGGGCGCGGTTGGCGACGATGATTTCGGCCGGTTTCTGCTTGCCAATCTCGCTGCGGCAGGAGTGGATGCCTTGCGGGTCACGAGGGTCGACGGCCACGGCTCAGGTATGAGCGTCGCTATTTCGGATAGTGGCGGGGACTATGGTGCCGTCATTGTTTCCGGGGCCAACACCGCTGTCGATCCGAAGAGCCTGGATGACCCGACGCTGTGGCAGGGCGCGGCCTTGCTCGTCCTTCAGAACGAAGTTCCGGAATTCATCAACCTTGCCGCCGCGAAGGCCGCGAAGCTGGCGGGAGTTCCGGTGTGCCTCAACGCGGCGCCGCATCGAGGGCTGACGGACGAGTTCGCCGCGCTCGTCGACATACTGATGGTCAATGCAATAGAGGCCGAGCAGTACTCCCGTTGCGTGGTCGAGGATATCGCCTCGGCCATAGCCTCGGCCAGGGCGCTCTCCGGCCGCTTCGCCAACGTCGTGGTGACCGCGGGAGCCGATGGGGTGGCGGGTATTCGCCGCGGCCATGATCCTATCGCGGTTCCGGCCGTTCCGGTCCGCCTTATCAGCACGCATGGCGCAGGCGATGTCTTTGCCGGAACTTTTGCCGCCGCCATGGCCTCGGGCAAGCCATTCCGGGAATGCCTCAGCCTTGCGAACCATGCTGCCGCGAGGCACGTGTCGACCTGACGGCATTTCCATCGGATTGCTCCAATCTTTAGCTCAGCTAAAGAATGGAGTTCACCTTCTAAATTGAGCTAACAGCTCGCTGGCCATACGAATGGGATGGCTCGGCAACTAGGCTGGGCCATCAGCACAGCTGGCCGGGAGGCTACCACGCCATTGCAGGAGGGCGCCGTGCGTCCCCATTACGTGCCCCGTTCGATCGGGATGCGAACGCTTTTGCGTGCCTCGTCAAAGCTGGTGCCGGATTCGGTAACGCGAAGGAAAACGAAATGAACCTTTATACCCTGCTTGCCGCGCGCGCGGAGCCTGGACGTCCAGTCCGCGTCGGTTTGATCGGCGCTGGAAAATTCGGCTCAATGGTATTGTCGCAGGCGCAGCGCATTGCCGGCTATCATATGGTCGCAGTGGCCGATTTGAATGTCTCCAAGGCGCGGGAATCCCTGGAGCGCGTTGGCTGGCCGGCGGAACGGTACAAGGCAAAGGATGCCGGCGAGGCGGTCAAGAACGGCACGACTTTCGTCACCGACGACGTCACCGCCCTGCTTGCCTGCGAGGAAATCGAATGCGTGATCGAGGCCACAGGTCACCCGATAGCGGGCACGCGCCACGCGCTGCGGGCGATCGAGGCCGGCAAGCATGTCGTGATGGTCAATGTCGAGGCCGACGTCATGGTTGGTCCGATCCTCGCCGAGAAAGCGCGGCAGAAGGGCGTCATCTATTCGATGGCCTATGGGGATCAGCCGGCGTTGATCTGCGAGCTGGTAGACTGGGCGCGAGCGACAGGCTTCGACGTGACCGCGGCAGGCAAAGGCATGAATTTCGAGCCGCGCTACCGATATTCCACGCCCGACACGGTCTGGGGCTTCTTCGGCTGGAGCGAGGAGGAGGTGGCCAAGGGCGACTTCAATCCGAAAATGTACAACTCCTTCACCGATGGCACCAAGGCAGCCATCGAGATGGCGGCGGTGGCCAACGGCACCGGACTTGATTGTCCTGACGACGGCCTGGCCTTCCCGCCTGCCGGCCTCCACGATCTTGCCAAGGTGTTCCGTCCGGCGGCCGACGGCGGACGCATGGCGCGTTCCGGGCTTGTCGATATCGCCGCCAGCCAGGAGCCGGATGGCCGCGAGGTGTTCAACAACATCCGCTACGGTGTCTTCGTTACCTTCAAGGCGCACAATGAATATGCGCGCGCCTGCTTCAAGCAATATGGGCTGCTGACCGATCCGTCGGGCTGGTACGCCTCGATGTGGCGGCCCTTCCACATCATCGGGCTTGAGACCTCGATCAGCGTTCTCTCTGCGGTGTTGCGCAACGAGCCGACCGGATCGTCGAAGGAATTCCGCGGCGACGCGGTGGCGACGGCGAAGAAGGATATGCAGGCTGGCGAGATGCTGGACGGGGAGGGCGGCTACGCCGTCTGGGCAAACGCCATTCCGGCCTCGATCAGCCTCGAACGGGCGGCGCTGCCCATCGGGCTGGCGCACAATGTGCGGCTGAAGCGCGCCGTCAGGAAGGACCAGATCGTCAGCTTCAATGACGTCGAACTGGTGAACGACCTCGATGTCGTGAAGGTGCGCCGCGAGATGGAAGAGCGCTTCCGCCCGACGCCGCGCGCGGCGGCCTGATCAGGCGGGGAGGAGAGCCATGGCCGAGCGCAGCGCGCCACGCTTCGTAGTGATCCCTGAATTTCGCGTCAGGCTGGAGGTCAAGGCGGCGTTTCTCGATGCCGCTCTGGACGATGCCCGTCATTCGGTCGGCGACGAGGCAGGTTGCCATCAGTTCGACGTGGTCTGCCCGGAAGGCGCCGAGGACATCGTCCTGTTCTATGAGGTCTATGACGACCGTGCGGCATTCGACGAGCATCTAGGCACGCCGCACCTTAAACGCTTTCAGGCGGCCATGAAGGCGCTCGATGTCGAAGAGACGGTCGTTCGCTTTGCCACTCTCAAGCATTCATGAAGCAAACAGTATGCTGGTGCCGCAATGACAGCGAACTGTAGGGTCGGCTTCATCGGAACAGGTATCATGGGCTCTCACATGGCCCGCAGGCTGGCGCAAAGCGGCTTTCGGGTGACCGCCTGGAACCGCACCCCCGATAAAGTCGGCGCCTTGAAAGCATTTGGTGTCGTCGCTGCCACCGAGGCGGCGCAGGCGGCGCGAGAAGCCGATGTCGTGATCTCGATGTTGAGCTCCGGACCGGTCTGCGACGAGGTGCTGTTCGGAACACATGCGGTGGTTGACGCCATGCCTTCTGGGTCGACGCTCGTGGTGATGAGCTCCATCCCGGTCGAGACCGTACGCAAGCAAGCAGAGTTGGCGGCGCAAAAGGGCGTCCGCTACGTAGACGCTCCCGTTTCCGGCGGTGAGAAGGGCGCGGATGAAGGCACGCTTGCCATCATGGCGGGCGGCGAAGCCGACACCATAGACGCGCTGAGGCCCATCTTCGCTCCATTGGGGCGTGTCACGCATATCGGCCCGGTTGGCGCCGGCAGCCTTTCAAAACTTGCCAACCAACTGATCGTCGCCAGCAACATCTGCGCCGTCGCCGAAGCGCTGCTGCTGGCCGAGCGAGGCGGCGCCGACCCGGCGCGGGTGCGCGAGGCGCTGCTCGGCGGCTTTGCCGACTCGACGGTGTTCCGCCAGCACGGGCGGCGCATGATCGAGGCCGATTTCGTGCCCGGCGGTCCGGCCAAATATCAGATCAAGGATACCGGCACGGCGCTTGCGCTCGCAGCCTCCCTCGGCCTGACCCTGCCGATTGCAACCGAGGTCGATCGGATTTTCCGCCGCCTCGTCGTCCATGGCGGCGGCGATCTCGACCATAGCGCGGCTATCGTCGAACTGCGGCGGATGAACTCTCGATAAATGACAGGCTAGGTGCATCGCCCGCTACTAGCTCGACTATCCGGAAAGTCGCCAGTTTGATGCCAGCCCCCAAAGTGATCGTTGCCGGTTCTACAATTCGCGGTCGACTGGGGTTCTTGGAAGCTTTTCGAACTTTCTCGCTCCGCAGCCCGAATTGCGGGGTTAATGGATAAAGCGGGACAGTGGATTCGGGACAGTTTGAGGGCATTGCGTTTAGACGGCAACTCTGCCTAAGCCGCCCGTCGACGAGGAGGCGCCTTGTTCATCTCGCCAGACCAGACCATCGAGCGACCGAACTCGGGATTGCGTAGCTGGGCACTATGATGACGACTGTGAGCCTGCGGGAGCCAAGCCGTCATCCCAGCAACGACGTGCGGAAGTGCTCCATGTTCTCTTCGACGCTTTCGCGGCTGAGGTCACCCGTCTTCCTGTCGCGGATCATCTCGTACATGTGCTCATGGAGTCCGACTGCACGCCACTTGCCGCTGACCTCAAGCGACTTCTGCACCCAGGGTGCGACCATTTTCAGAACGAAGTCGGCGATCACCACGATCAGTGGGTTGCCAGCTGCTTTGTAGATAGCGCGATGGAAATCGAGGTCGGCTTTGAGGAGTTCCCCGATTGGAGAGTTCGGGTCCTCCGACAGCCTCCTCAAG
>NZ_RZSG01000269.1:0-7249 GCF_003997725.1 Mesorhizobium sp. M4A.F.Ca.ET.050.02.1.1 | reverse complement strand
CGTCCGCGCTGCCCCTCATTGTCCTGCCGGACATTTCTCCCCGTACAGAGACGGGGAGAAAGAGCAGTTGCAACGCTGCCGTCAGTCCTTCTTTGCCACGGCGACGCGCAGCGACAGTTCGCGCAATTGCTGCGGCGTGGCTTCCGAGGGCGCGTTCATCAGAAGGTCGTAGGCCTGCTGGTTCATCGGGAACATGGTGACCTCGCGCAGGTTCTTGGCGCCGACCAAGAGCATCACGATGCGGTCGATGCCGGCCGCCATGCCGCCATGCGGCGGCGCACCATACTGGAAGGCGCGATAGAGGCCGCCGAAGCGCTCCTCGACGGTGGCGCGGTCGAGCCCGACCGTCTCGAAGGCCTTGACCATGGTCTCCGGCAGATGGTTGCGGATGCCGCCGGAGGCGATCTCGAAGCCGTTGCAGACCATGTCGTACTGGAACGCCTTGATGCCGAGCAGATCCTCGCCGCCCAGCGCCTCGATGCCGCCCTGCGGCATGGAGAACGGATTGTGGGCGAAGTCGATCTTCTTCTCTTCCTCGTTCCATTCGAAGAACGGGAAGTCGACGATCCAGCAAAGCTCGAAACGGTCGCGGTCGACGAGGTTCAGTTCCTCGCCGGCGCGGGTGCGCGCGGCACCGGCGAAGGAGACGAATTTCTTCGGGTCGCCGGCGACGAAGAAGGCGGCGTCGCCGTCGGCCAAGCCAAGCTGCTGGCGGACCGCCTCGGTGCGCACCTCGCCGATGTTCTTGGCGATCGGACCGGCGCCTTCGAGCTTGTCGCCTTCCTTGCGCCAGAAGATGTAGCCGAGGCCCGGCTGGCCCTCGCCCTGCGCCCACGAATTCATGCGGTCGCAGAAGGCGCGGCTGCCGCCGGTCTTGGCCGGAATGGCCCAGACCTCGGCCTTCGGATCATTGGCCAGGATGTTGGCGAACACCTTGAAGCCGGACTCGCGGAAATGATCCGATACGGCCTGCATCTCGATCGGGTTGCGCAGGTCCGGCTTGTCGGTGCCGTAGGTGCGCATCGCCTCGTCATAGGGGATGCGGCGGAATTTCTGCGTCACCGGCTTGCCGGCGGCGAAGCTCTCGAACACTTCGCGAAGCACCGGCTCCATGGTCGACAGCACATCGTCCTGCTCGACGAAGCTCATTTCGAGGTCGAGCTGGTAGAATTCGCCGGGCAGACGGTCGGCGCGCGGATCCTCGTCGCGGAAGCACGGCGCGATCTGGAAATAGCGGTCGAAGCCCGAGACCATGATCAGCTGCTTGTACTGCTGCGGCGCCTGCGGCAGGGCGTAGAAGGTGCCGGGATGGATGCGCGACGGCACCAGGAAGTCGCGCGCGCCTTCGGGCGAGGACGCGGTCAGGATCGGCGTCGAGAATTCGGTGAAGCCGACCTCGCCCATGCGCTTGCGCATCTCGGCGATGACCTTTGTGCGCGCCACGATGTTCCTGTGCAGCGTCTCGCGGCGCAGGTCGAGGAAGCGGTATTTAAGGCGGATGTCTTCCGGGTAGTCAGGCTCGCCGAACACCGGCAGCGGCAGTTCCTTGGCCGCCGGCAGCACCTCGATCTCGCGCGCGAAAATCTCGATCTCGCCGGTCGGCAGGTTGGCGTTCACCGTCTCCGGCAGGCGCGCCTTGACCTCGCCGTCGACGCGGATGACCCATTCGCCGCGCACGGTCTCGGCGATCTTGAAGGCCGGCGAATCCGGATCGGCGACGATCTGGGTCAGGCCGTAATGGTCGCGCAGGTCGATGAACAGCAGGCCGCCATGGTCGCGCACGCGATGCACCCAGCCCGACAGCCGAACGGAATTTCCGACGTCGCTCTTTCTCAATTGGGCACAGGTATGGCTGCGGTAACGATGCATTGTCATGGATGAAGTCCGGATGCTGATTGCGGACCGAAGGCCCGCCTCGAAAATTGGCGCGAAAAGCGCATGGGAGGCCGGTTTTGTCAAGGCAAGCGGTCACGCGGTAGTGTCTCGGTTGAAATTGCAGAGCCGGTTGACAAAGGCCGCAGGCGGTCGCTCCATTAGATGTTCCTAAGATGGAGGCAGCGATGGCGTACACGTATCGGTGCAAGGACTATCCCGGGATGGAAGCCTGTCCGGGGAGGTTTACGGCAGAAAGCGCGGAAGAAGTCATGCAGCACGTTGAGCTTCACGCGAAGTCCGCGCATGGGGAAGACCCAAGCCAGTGGTCCACAGAGGATCGGCAACAACTACAAGCGATGATGATCGCCAGCTAGTTTTTGGACTGAGACGCCACCAGCCACACAGGCGTGCCGCTTTGGCCTCTCACGCGAAATGGATTTCAGCACCCTGGCGTTCGAAATCGGCGAGGATCGCGGCCGGCGCGGTCTTTTCGACCACCAGATGGCGGATCGCTTCGGGCTTGGCGACGCGGTAGGGCGCCGCTGTCGCCAGCTTGTCGTTGGTGACGGCGATGACAAGGCCGGCGCTGTTCCTGGCCATAGCGCGCTTCACCTCGGCCTCGGCCGAATCGAAGGCCGTCACGCCGCGCGCGGCGTCGAGGCCGCAGGAGCCCAGGAAACATAGATCGGCGCCAAGCTGCGAGACGGCCGCCAGCGTATCGGCGCCGACGCAGGTTCCGAGGTCGCGGACGAACCTGCCGCCGAGCACGATCAACGCGACCGACGGATGATCGGACAGCGCCGAGGCGACATCCAGCGAATTGGTGGCGATGGTCAGCTCGAGCTCGCGCGGAATGGCCCTGGCTATCGCCGCGTTGGTGGTGCCGCCATCTATGAACAGACTCTGTCCGGCGGAAAGCAGCCTCACTGCCGCGCTCGCCAGCCGCATCTTCTCCTCGACCGCGTGCCCGCTGCGCTGGCTGACTGTTGCCGCGGCCAAAGGTGCCGATGCGACCGCGCCGCCATAGACGCGGCGGCACTTGCCCGCTTTCGCCAGCTCCCTGAGATCGCGGCGGACCGTATCCTCGGAAACGCCGAAGTGGCTCGCCAGTTCTCCGGCCAGCACCCTCCCCTCGGCCGCAAGACGGTCGCGGATGATCTGCTGTCGTTGATCGGTCAGCATTGCATGATCCTGTTTTTGTTCTGCACGTTCTTGCATGTTTTGCACGTTTGTGCAAGGAGTGAGCCTTGTCGGACTGCTGGACAAGCCAGCCGTCGACCCACTTTCATTGAAAGCACCACGATGCGTTTTGGTCTCAGCCTTGCCCCTCAACACCGCGTCTATGCCGGGTTCGCGATCTATTCCTTCGCCATGGGCAACATCTTCCCGCGGCTCCCCGACATCAAGCGCGCCATGGAGATCGAGGACGGCACGCTCGGGCTCAGCCTGATCGGAACGCCGATCGGCACCTTGACGGCGCTGACGCTGGCGGCGCCGGTGCTTGAACGCGTCGGCTTCCGCCGCGCGCTGCTCGGCCTGGTGCCGCTCATCGCGCTCGCCTATGCCATCGCGGTGCACGCGCCGGGACCGCTTGCGCTGTTCCTGATGCTGCTTCCGGTCGGCCTTATGATCGGCAGCGTCGAGATCATTCTCAACGTCGAGGCTGACAGGACCGAGTTCCTGCTCGGACGCCGGATCATGAACCGGGCGCACTCGTTCTGGAGCATGGGCTTCTTCGGTGCCGGGCTGTTCGGCGGCGCGCTCGCGCATCTCGGACTGTCGCCACAACTCCATCTCGCCGTCGTCGTGCCGATGGTGGGCCTGTCGATGATGCTCTTTCTCGGTGGCTACGAGCCGGCGCCCGCCCGTCAAACCGGCACCGGCGAGCCGCGCCCATGTTCGCGCGGCCGACATTGCCGATCCTGGTCCTCGTCGCGGTGACACTGTCGGCGATGCTGCTGGAAGGCGCCAGTATCGACTGGTCGGCGATCTACATGCGCACCGTGTTCGACACGGGTCCCTTCGTCGCCGGCTGCACGGTGGCGCTGTTTGCGTTTTCGCAGGCGACGACGCGCTTCTTCGCCGACAGTTTCGTCGACCGCCATTCGCCAAGCGGCGTGGCACGCGTGCTGCTGGCGACAATGGCCGCGGGCGTGCTCATCGTCTTTTTCTCGCCTGCGCCGGCTGTCTCGATGCTGGGTTTTGCGCTTCTGGGCATCGGCACAAGCGCCATCTTCCCGCTGGCGATCTCCGCCGCCGCGCAGCGCACGGACCGCTCCGCGGCGATTAACGTCGCGGCGTTGTCGCAGATCTCCTTCGTCGCCTTCCTGCTCGGCCCGCCGCTGCTCGGCTTCGTCTCGGATCATTGGGGCATCCGCTCGGCCTTCGGCATCGGCATCCCGTTCATCGTGCTCAGCCTGCTGACCGCCGGCTCGCTTGGCCGGCGGCCGGCCAAGTCGGCCGCGCCGGCGGACGAAGCGCCCGATCCGGCGCGGAAGATGCTGCCGCAAGCCGGCGAGGCGTGAGCGGCACTTCCGTTGTCAGCCGATGCGCTCGCACACGTGTGGCGCGTCGCGGCGGCCACCCTTTACAGCGATGCAACAGCCCCGAGTCCCCGGCGGATCGCCTCGCGGTAAGCCAGGTCGGCCGCCACCATGTCCTCCATGGCAACGCCCATTGCCTTGTAGACGGTGATCTGGTCGGCGCTAACCCGGCCCGGCCGCGCCCCGAGCAGTATCTCGCCAAGTTCGGCTCCGGTTTCCGGATCGATGCCAGCCAGTTCACAGGAACCGACCGGCGTCGGGGCAAATGCATCGCTTGTCTCGACGAAAAGGCTGGCCTTGCCGACAAGCTCGACCGGCAATTCGCCACCGGGTGGCGCGACGCCGATCGACGAGACATGCGTGCCGGGCCGCACCCATTGGGCCGAAATCACCGGCTCAAAGGAATGCGTTGCCAGGCAGACAACATCCGACGAGCGCACCGCGGCCTCGATATCGCTGACGGCAACAATACCCGGATGTAGCGCCGCAAGCGCCTGCGCATCCGCGAACTCCTTCGAGACAATGCGGATCTCGGCGAAGTCGCGGACCAGTGGCAGAAGGCGCAGGTGCTGGCCGGCCTGGACGCCGGCGCCCACCACAGTCGCGACCTTGACGTCGCGCCGGGCCAGTTCGCGCACCGAGAGCACGGCCGAGCCGGAAGTGCGCACGGCGGTGATGTAGGTGCCATCCATGACGCAGACCGGCAATCCCGTCTGCGGGTCGAACAGATGGATGGTGGCGAGATGGCTTGGGATGCCTCTGGCGATATTGCCCTCGAATACGTTGACGATCTTCACCGTCAGATGCATGCCCGCCATCCAGGCCGGCATCGCCAGCGAATAGCCGGCCTGCGGAATGTCGAGCTGGGGCCGCGCCGGATTGACGACCTTGCCGCCAGACAGCGCCTGGAAGCCGTCCGCCAGTACGTCGAGAAGCCGGCGGAGGTCGATGCAGGCTTTCACCTCGGCCTCGCTCAATATGCGCACCGGCGTGTCACCCTTGGCGTGGGCGTTGCGGTAGTTCGAAATGGCTGATGTCATGGGGTCTTGCCCTGGTCTGGTTGAGTTGCCCATGAACGATATTGCCACCTGACAGCGTGATGAAATATGCTGTTTTGACCATTTCCGCGTGACTATCACGCAATACTTGGCCAAAAAGTGTGAGTACTGAAATGGACGATCTCGACCGTATCGACCGCTCGTTGCTGCGTTTGTTGCAGGAGGATGGCCGCCGCACCACGCTCGACCTCGCCCGCCGGGTCGGGCTGTCGCCGACGGGCGCCTCGCAGCGCATCAGGCGGCTGTTCAGCGAAGGCTTCATCCGGGCGGTGCGGGCCGTCCTCGACCGGCCAAGATCGGCAAGGCGCAACTTGTCTTCATCGAGGTTCGGCTCGACCATACAGCGCCGCATGTCTTCGACCGCTTCGCCGAGGCTGTGTTGCGGGCGCCCGAGATCATCGAATGCCACATGGTGGTTGGCGGCTTCGACTACCTGGTCAAGGCGCGCATCGCCGACATGGCAATGTTCCAGGATTTCCTGCAGCGGGTCATCCTGCCGCTGCCGGGGGTCCGGGAAACGCACACCTACGCTTCGATCGCCAATGTGAAACCCGACGCCTTGTTGCCGATCTGAATTGGCGCAGAGGCACGCGTTCCAAGACGCTTGTCATTCCGTGACCGCAAGCGACGCCTCTCCGCGCTGAAACTCCAGCGAGAGCGCCGCGGGTCGCCACTGGCCCGCTGCTCTCCCGGAATTGCCGCTGGCATTGGCGGTGGCGATGGTCCAAGAAGGATCCCCAACGTGTGATTGCCTTCCCCTCATGTCCTCGATCC
Organism: Mesorhizobium sp. M4A.F.Ca.ET.050.02.1.1; assembly: GCF_003997725.1. NCBI lineage: Bacteria > Pseudomonadati > Pseudomonadota > Alphaproteobacteria > Hyphomicrobiales > Phyllobacteriaceae > Mesorhizobium > Mesorhizobium sp. M4A.F.Ca.ET.050.02.1.1. The sequence continues at coordinate 999 of NZ_RZSG01000269.1, read as the reverse complement.
GCCCGCTTATCCCGCTCCTCATTGCCGCCGGTATCCTGCTCGGCGGCAATGGACTGCAGGGCACGCTGATCGCGCTGCGCGGCGCGCAGGAGGGCTTTTCCGCCCCCGTCATCGGCCTTATGGGCACTTTCTATTTCGCCGGCTTCCTGCTCGGCTGCCTGGCCGTCACCCGCATCCTGAAGGCAGTCGGCCATGTCAGGACCTTCTCGGCGCTCGCCGCCACCGCCTCGGCCGGCACGCTGCTCCTTGTGCTGGTCATCGATCCTATCATGTGGTGCGCGGTGCGCTTTGCCGGCGGGTTCTGCTTCGCCGGCCTGTTCACGGTGATGGAAGCCTGGCTCAACTCCGGCGTCACCAACAAGGACCGCGCGCGCGTGCTTGCCATCTACCGCATGGTCGACATCGGCTCGGTCACCAGCGCGCAGTTCCTGATCCCGATCTTCGGCGCCGGCGGCTTTGCCATCTTCGCCATCATGTCGATGATGATCACGCTGTCGCTGGTGCCGGTCTCGCTCGGCGACCGCTCCAACCCGACGCCGCCGGAAGACGTCAAGCTCGACCTGCCGCGCGTCTGGCGCATCTCGCCGCTCGGCTCGATCGGCTGCATCGCGGTCGGCGTCACCAATAGCGCCTTCCGCACGCTCTCGCCCGTCTATGCCGAGCAGATCGGCATGTCGGTCGCCGATGTCGTGACCTTCGTCAGCGTCGGCATCTTCGGCGGCGCTCTCATCCAGTATCCGCTCGGCTATCTCTCCGACCGCCGGGACCGGCGCTCGGTGCTGCTGGCGACAACCTGCTGCGCCATGGTGGCGGCATTGGCACTGGTGTTCGTGGCCGGCGCCGACCCTTTCCTCAACTTCGTCATCGTCTTCATCTTCGGCAGTTTCGCCATGCCGCTCTTTTCGCTGTCCGCGGCGCATGCCAACGACCGCGCCGACAAGGGCGAGTTCGTGCTGATCAACGCGGCGCTGATGCTGTTCTACTCCTTCGGCGCTGTCT
>NZ_RZSG01000268.1:0-7249 GCF_003997725.1 Mesorhizobium sp. M4A.F.Ca.ET.050.02.1.1 | reverse complement strand
GCTACCGGCCGGACTACTCCTGGCTGGAGCTGCCGGTGCTCGACCGCTGGGGCCACGTCCGTCACGACGGCGGGGTGGCCGACCATCCGGGCCTCTACCTGATGGGAATGCAGTTCCTGCGCCGCCGCAAGTCCGCGCTGATCGACGGCGCCGGCGATGACGCGCGTGATCTCAGCGACCATCTGGCGGCGTATCTCAGGTAAGGTTCGATCTGCTAGCCGACGCGGGCCCATAGCAGCAGTTGTGCAAGAGATCATCGATTCAGGGCAGCGGGATCGGCTTGTCACTGAGTGTGCGCAAGTAGGCGATCAGGTTGACCCGTTCGGTCTCGTCCGGGACGCCAGGCGTCTCCATCTTAACGCCCGGCGTGGTAAGCATAGGCCCGAAGAGATATCTGTTCAGGTCCTCGTACGTCCATAGCCCCTCCCAGCCCAGCAAGGTATCGGAGTAACGCATGTCTGCCACGGATGCCTTGTCGCGGCCGACGACGCTCCATAAGTTGGGTCCTATCTTGTTCCCTCCCTGCGGTTCGGCAGTGTGGCAACTGACACACACGCGGGCGAAGTAGGTTCGACCTTTCTCGACATCGGCAGAAGCCAATTTCATTGAGATCGGAGCCGGTGTTGGCAAGACAACCCCGTGCGACAAAAGATAGGCGGCAATTTCGGCTTGCCCCCGGCTCTTTGCGATATGGAGCGGCGTCTTGCCGCCCGTTGTCTTCGCATTCACGTCTGCGCCGGCCTCGACCAGCGCCCTCACACAATCGAGACAATCGAGAGTGACGGCGACGTGGAGGGCGGATTCGCTGTCACGGTTGGAATTTGGATCTGCATTCCGCTCCAGCAACAGATTTAACAGATCGATCTTGTCTTTCCCCACGGCCGCCATCAGCGGAGGGCCCCAAGCCGTCTGGGCGTTGACGTCCGCACCACGTTCTATGAGCAATTTTGCCGCATCGATGTGGCCCAGCATCACCGCAAGATAGAGCGGCGTGGCAGTGCCATCGCTCTCATCTATTCCGGCACCTGCATCGAGTGCCGCCGTGATCGCCGCGACATCGCCCTCCATGGCGGCGTCGTGGATGGCGGCGGCATGCGATACAATCGGAATGTGTGCAAGCACTAACAGAATGAAAAGCAAGAACCCGCGCATTAGCATCTCCCAAGGCAAGCCTGAGGATCCGGCACGATTTCGAGATTGCAAAGTCTATCTCAAAATCCCCGATCGCGACAATGGCTTCGGGTGTATGAGCCCACGGCCTAGCAGAACCAACGCCCAACACCAAAGGGACCAGGTTGGTCACCGCCGACACGCCGAATTACGTGACCTGCGATCATATCCCCAAATGCAGCTTCGGCTTCCAGAAGGGGCGGAACAATTCGATCTTGGGACAGCGGTTCATCACCACTTTCAAGCCCGCCTCCTCCGCCAGCCGGGCGGCAGCATCATCCCTCACCCCGATCTGGCCCCACAGCACCTTGGCATTGATGGCGATGGCCTCCTGCGCGACCTCCAGCAGATCTTCGGAGCGGCGGAAAACCTCGACCATGTCGACGGGCCGGTCGATGGCCGCCAGCGAGGGATACACTTTAAGCCCTCGAATTTCCTCCACGCCGGAACTGGGATTGACCGGGATCATGTCGTAGCCGGTTTCGTGCAGCACCCTCAGGACACCATAGGAAAACTTGGTTTTGTCGGGGCTGGCGCCCACCATCGCGATGGTTTTGACCGATTTCAGGATCTCCTGCAGATAAGCCTCCGGATAGGGCTCATCATGGTTCATATGGGTCATTTCTTGTCGTCCAGCGGGGTCGCAATATCGGCTTTCAATTCATGCGCGGCCAGGGGGTCGAGGAACGGGTTGCGATAGAGCCTGTCGTGGCTTTCGACGCCGACCTCCAGCGTGCAGTCGCTCAGCGGGCGGGCAACGCAGAGGATGATGTAGCCATTGGCGATCTGGCGGTTGTTCAGCGCCACCTGCGCCTTCTGATCGACCTTGCCGCTGATCATCTTGGCCGCGCAGCTTATGCAGCCGCCATATTTGCAGCCATAGGGCAGGTCCACGCCCTGCTCGCGCAGGCTCTGCAAGAGCGGCTTGCGGCGATCGACCTCAAAGGCCGCGCCGCCCTGGTTGGCGAGCGTGATGGTGAAGCTGGTCATACCCAGATGTCGCTCGTGCAATCACCGCCGGGATAACGGGTTTCGTGACAGCGGCTTGGTCCATTCGGTTCCTTGCCGAAATTGACGACAAAGCGCGGATCGATTGCCATGCCGCCGTTTTCGGTATCGCAATTGACCATCAGCATGCAGCCGCCATTGGTGCGGATTTCCGGATAGAACTGGTTGTCCCAGGTCGAGAACAGTGAGGTCGTCACATAGAGCCGCTTGCCATCGAGGCTGAGCTGTATCATCTGCGGCCCGCCGGTGACTTTGACGCCATTGACCTCGGGAGCGCGGCCGAGCAGTCCGCCCATCCACACCTGCCCGGTCAGCCTGGCGTTGTGCGGGTCGGAGATGTCGTACTGGCGGATGTCGCCATGCAGCCAGTTGCACAGATAGAGGTACCTGTCGTCCATGCTGAGCAGGATGACCGAGATCACGCCGGGTATCGGGATCGGCCATTCGGGATGCGGCTCATTGTCGACGTCGACAATCTTTTCCCATTGCCAGTCGCCCGCCGCGTCCTTCCACCAATGGATGATGTTGGCGGAAAGCGCCGCGCCGACAAAACCGTGGCTGCTGTCGGGATTGTGATGGAAGCGCACTTCCAGCGGGATCAGGCCATCCTCACCAAGATAGAATGTCTGCCTTGGCTCCTTCTTCTCGAAATCCCAGAAATGGATCTCGCGGCCATATTTCAGATGACCGACCTCTTCGAGGTCGAACCCGGGCATGAAGGTGTTGGGCGCGGCCCATTCCGAGCTGACCATCACGTTGTGCCGCGGCTGGTACCAGAAATCATAGCCGAACTTGATGCCGCCCATGGAGTTTTCCCAGCGGCCGACGATCTCGAACTCCTTGCTGAGCTGCAGATAGCCGCCGGGGGCATTGCCTTGCGCGTCGCCAAGCATGGAGACGATGATATCCGAGCCGAGGCAATGCACCGTGTGCGGCGCCGAAAGATTGGTCCTGGCTTTGATCTCGGCGCCGTCGATGACCTTGAACAGGGTCGGATTGCGCGGATCGGTGCCGCAATCGACAATATGCAGATTGGACGAGCGCACACCCGGCACAATCAGGTATTTCCGCTCCATGCTGGCATCGCCATGGCACGACGAGCAGGCATTCCAGCCCGAGTGATGCAGCTCATCGCCGATGCCCGGCATTTGCAGGCGTGAAATCACCTGGCTGTAGGTCGGGCTCTGCGGGTCGACATCGATGGTGCACAGATAGTCCGGCTTCTGAATGCCCGTGCCGGTGTAGATGGCAATCGTATAAAGCAGCTTTTCGCGCGGTGCCCGCATCGCCTCGGCGGGAGAAGCATAGCCCGGTCCACAGCAATGATTGGTCATGGGCACTTCCCTCTGAACAGGTCACCGGCCGGCCCCAAAGGAGGTCAGGCTGGAATGTTAGTGCATGCTTGGCGCTGGCGCTACGGTGGTGTTCGGTGAAGCGCAGCGCGATGTCCAACCCGGCGACCCAGCACCGAGCGGCGGGACAGCGGTCGTTCTCGCGCGTTATTCCATTAGGAGTAACTAATGTGCGTTTCGTGGTCGTCCAAGAGCCGACCGACACTTGGGCCGTGTTTGACACGATCGCTGACGAGCCCGCGGGTTTCGCAAGCCAATGCCTCATTGGGTTGACGCGTGAAGAGGCTGAGTGGTTGGCGTCAAGGTGCAATCAACAAATGTCGCGAAACGTTCGGCGCGTTCAGGACACGCCGCGGAACGTTGTGCCACTGATGGCGAGTGTGAATGAAACGATTCGTCGGCAGGCCACATGATGACCGAAGAAGCGATGGCTGCTGTTTTGGCAGTCAGGAACACGGCAGCCGAGATCCTGGGTGTAGTTGACAGCGCCAACAAAACCGATGCCGCTGTCGACGTCCGCCGTCTGGGTGAGGCCGTCCAGTTCCTCGCCAACGCTCCAATCCTTGGCTACGATGTTCGCGGCCATGGTTTTGTACGGCGACCTCGGGACGCCAACGCTTCGCGCCAGAGATTGCGAGCAGTTGTGGGCCAAATACGGAAAGGCCCTGCTCGCGTATTGATGAGATCAGATTGGAATGACCTTATCGGCTGCTGAAACGCGCGCCGCAAACGCGCGAGCCTACTGAGACGTGTCGCCCGCGTTCGCCATTTCGTCCTTGAAGCTCACCTTTGTGCTTTTCCGCACCATGGCGGCGAGGTCCTCGGCATCCCAGTTGGTCAGCCTGATGCAGCCATGCGAGAAGGTTAAGCCGATCTTGCCGGGTTCGGGCGTGCCGTGAATGCCGTAGCTTTCAATGGAGAGATCGATCCAAACCGAGCCCACGGGATTGTTGGGGCCGGCCGCAATGGTGAACGGCCGCTTGGCCTTGACTCCCTTGAAAGCGAAGTCCGGATCGTAGTGATAGGTCGGATTGCGCACCACGCGCTTGACCTCCGCCTCGCCATTCGGCGCCGGCTTCTCGGCGCTGCCAATGGAAGCGGGGAAGACTGCGAGCCATTTGCCGGAAGGATCAAGCACGCGCACCTGGCGGGCGCCCTTGTCGACCTCGACGCCGGCAATGGCGGCGGGAGGATCCCCCCGGCCAACATCCGGCACCAGCAATTTCGTGCCGGCCTTCCTGAAGCCGATGCCAGGATTGAGCCGCCTGAGCAATTGCTCGCTGATATGGAAGCGCTCCGCCAGCCTCTCCGTGGCATTGTGATAGCCGAGCCTCGGCAGGCGGGCCATCCGCTCCATGCGGGCCGGGATATGCCTGGTAAAAGGTCCGCGCACATCCTTGCGCGTCAGCTCATAGGTCACCAGAGCCGGGCTCGCGGAGGTTGCCATCAGCCTGTCCCAGGTCTCGCGCGTGAGCTTGCCATCGGACGGCAATCCATTCGCCGTCTGAAAGGCCCTGACCGCCCTGGCGAAATTTTCTGATGCACGGCCCTCGATCAGGCCTGGCGAGAAGCGGGCGCGATCCAGAAGAATCTCTGCCTTCAGCAGGACGGGGCTGAAGCCTTTCGGTTCCTCGGCGGTGAATTGCGCCTCGTTGACGGTGGCTGGGTCCAGCTTGGCCGCCCCTGCCCCGCCGCAAGCGAGGGCAAGCGCCACAGCGACCAACAGAACGAGCCGGGGCATCGATGTCACTCCACGAAAACCTGCTTGTATTATGACGCGGCAGGGCTCTTCTGGTTCCGTTCACTCACAGCTGCAGGGCAGAACCTGACCAGATGAGGCACTCCAGCCGGCGATGAAATGGCGAGGGTCTTGCAATCTCGCGATGCGACGCCCGGCCGCCGTCCTTATCGCCCGCTCGGCGCGCCCGGCTTCATGATAATCTCGCGATGCGGATACGGAATGCTGATGCCGTTGGCCTTGAACGTGTCCCACAGCGCCAGCAGCACCTTGCCACGCACGTTGGTCAGGCCTTGCTGGGGGTCGCGGATCCAGAAGCGCAGGACGAAGTTCAGCGAGGAGTCGCCGAAGTCGGTCAGCCAGCAGACTGGCCGCCGATCGGCCTCGACCCGGCCCACGCTGATCGCCGCCTCGATCGCCAGTTCGCTGACCTTGTGCGGGTCGGCGTCGTAGGAGACGCCGAAATTCACGTCGAGCCGCACCAGGTTGTCGCTGAACGACCAGTTGATGACCCGCTGGGTGATGAAGTCCTCGTTGGGGATGAGGAACTCGCGGCCGTCGCGCGTCACCACCGAGACGAAGCGCGCCCGCAATTCGCGGATCCAGCCGAACGTGCCTTCGAGCGAGATCGTGTCGCCAGGCTTGATCGACTTGTCGAGCAGGATGATCACGCCGGAGACGAAGTTGGAGACGACCTTCTGCAGGCCGAAGGCGAGGCCGACGCCGACGGCGCCGGAAAACACCGTCAGCGCCGTCAGGTCGAGGCCGACGGCGGAAAGCGCGACGGCGCCGGCCACCAGCACGAGGCCGATCTTGGCCACCTTGCCGACGAGGACGCGGATCGACGGCGTCAGTTCCTCGGAGAGGCGGACGCGCTCGTCGATGTAATTGCCGACGACCACCGCCAGCCAGACCGTCGCGACCAGGAGCAGCGCCGCCTTCAGCACCATGAGCGCCGAAAGCCGGACCGCGCCAAGCGGGATCGCGAGGCTGTCGAGGACGGTGGCCGCGTCATCGCTGATGTGCAGGATGACAAGGGCCGCATAGATCCAGGCCAGCCAGCCCAGCGTGCGCGCGACGAGGCGGTTGCGGATGATGCGCGACAGCACCGTCGCGAACAGCCACGCCAGCGCGAGCAGGAGCGCGACCTGGATGAGATGGGTGCGGCTTGGCCAGGTGACGGCGCGCAGCAGGCTGAGCGCGGCAAACAGGAAAAGCGTAAACAGGATCCAGTCTGTGCGCCGCAGCAGGGCGATCACCACCCGCAACAGCCCGGGATGGCCCTTGATCTGGCGTGCCTGGCCCTCCACCAGCGGCTCGACGCGCAGCGCCGCGAGCTTAGCCAGCGCGAATAGCGCGGCGATGATGCCGACCTGATAGACGAACCACGGCGTGGCGGCATAGTCGAACCATCCGCCGGCCCAGGCCAGCGACCGATCGATGGCGTCGCGAAAATCCATTTGCCACGACCACTTGGCTAAGGAACTGCAACTTGTGATCCACAATGTCGCCGGGCTTGGCAATGGTCAAGCAGAGCTTGGCTGCGTGCTCGGGGTTTGCGCGACCAGGCGTAAGCGGTCACCGAAGAGCTGGGGAACAACGGCCCGTCCATGTCCGGCGCGCTCGACCCGCCGCGCTTCGGTTGATAAGGCCCGCAGGGAAACTTTTTCGAGTCGACAGATGACGGTTGCGATCGAGATGGGCGAGACGAGCGCGGGGGCCACGGCGGCGCTCGACCTCGAGGAGCTTTTGGCGACCCGCCTTCTGGTGCAGGGCAATTCCGGCTCCGGCAAGTCGCATCTCTTGCGCCGGCTGCTCGAACAGAGCGCGCCCTGGGTGCAGCAGACCATCATCGATCCCGAGGGCGACTTCGTCTCGCTCGCCGAGCGCTTCGGCCATCTGGTGATCGATGCCGAGGAGCATACCGAGCGCGGCCTGCAGGCGGCCGGCGAGCGGGCGCGCATCCACCGCGTCTCCACCG
>NZ_RZSG01000267.1:0-7254 GCF_003997725.1 Mesorhizobium sp. M4A.F.Ca.ET.050.02.1.1 | reverse complement strand
AGTTCGCTCGGGAACCGTGCAGTGGGATGCACTTTCATCAATTCCTGCTTCCGACCTTCAAAGGTTAGCAAAACAGGGCGTGATCCAAAAGATCGACGCCAGCGCCATCCCCGGTTTGGAAAAACTCCCCAGGGCAGCCCTAAGCGATTATGGCGTGCCTGCTTTGAATGCCGTAGTGACAGTTTCTTATCGCGAATTCCAGGGTGTGAATCCCCTCAAAAGCGTTGCGGACTTCTTTGACCCGAACATCAAGGGCCCCCGTGCCGTCAGTTCACTCGCTGGAGAAGCGCCGTTCAACTGCATTGTTGCGCTCCTAAGCGAAGGTGTACATCCTGACGAATTAGTCAAGCATATCGACGTCGCGCGATGCCTCAAAGTGTTCGACAAGATCAAGGATCAGATAACGGCTTATTGGTCGAACGGGAGCGAGATGGCCCAGTTAATGATCGACAACAATGTCGATTATTGCATTTGTAGGGATGGTCGAATTGTGCAGGCGGCGATGGTTAACCCGGAATGGACGATCCAGTACAAAGGCGGAATCCAGTTCATGGGTTATCTCTCATTCGTAAAGGGAACGAAAAACGTCGATGTTCTGAATGCCTTTGCCACTTCTATGCTTGACCCCATACGGCAGGCAATATTCTCACAGGAATCAGGTTACAGCGCCCCTAACCCTGAGTCTGTGAACTACCTTCCAGATAATTTGAAACCGTTTGTCAGCGTGACACCGGCGGCCCAAGCAGCGTTGGCGGCCCTTCCCGCGGAGATTGCTGAAACAGTTGCTACGCAACAAACGGAAATCGGCAAAGCGTGGCAAGCCTACGTTAGTAAATAAGCCGAATAACGGTGATGGCCACCTCAAAAGGAGTCGGAAATATGCGTGTGTTAATTGGGCAACTTAATCAGGAGACACACTCGTTCAATCCGATTGAAACCACGCGCGAGGACTTTATTTTTGATAGAGGCCCGGAACTGATTATTAAAAATTGCGGCAGATCAACGGCAATTGGCGGGATGGTGCGGGCTGCGGACGATCTCGGAGTCACCCTCTTGCCGGCAATCGCCGCCCTAGGAAGGTCTGGCGGCCCGGTGTGTGGTGAAGTCTACGAAGAGTTCAAAGAACTAATACTAAAGGCAATCGAAGAGACCTGTCCGGATGCGGTTTGCTTGGACCTTCATGGAGCTATGGCAACGAGAGAAATAGAAGACTGCGAAGGGGATCTACTGACGACCATTCGCGATCGCTTTAAGTCGCTTCCGGTCGGAGCCGCGCTCGATCTGGATGGTCAACTAACGACAAGAATGGTTGAAGCGGCCGACATCTTGATTGGCTACAAGACCAACCCACACTCCGACATCGCAGATACTGGCGCAGCTACTCTTCATACGCTTGTCAACGCCCTTCGTTCTGGAAAGCGGATTATTCGTGCCTTTGCTAAGATGCCGTTTCTCTTGCAGGGCCGGATTAGCACCACTGAGTTTCCTTATGCACCGATTTATGAGCGTGCGAGAAAATTATGTGAAGAGAACCCGGATCTGCTCGACATCACGATTTTCAATGGCCAGCAGTTTTTGGACATTAGTGAATCAGGACAAGCTGTCCTGGTCACGTATGATGGATCAGACAAAACAGTCCCAGAAGCTGCATGTCTAGACATTTCATCCATGCTCTTACAGGCGAAAGGGGACTTCATTCAATATATGCCTACGCTTGAGCAGTGTTTCGAGCGTATGGCAACGGAGAGAACGGAGCAACCACTCATCCTCGGAGATTTTGGAGATAGAGTGTTGACGGGGGCGCCAGGCGACTCTACCGAAATCATCTCTTATGCTTTAAATAACTATCCCGCCATTAGAGGCGCATGCGTCGTCTTCGATCCGACCGCGTTTCAGCAGTGTCAGCGTGCTGGTGAGAGTGCCTCATTGCCCATTACTTTTGGCGGGAAATTCACGCCGAATATGTCGCCTGTCACAGCATTGGTTACCGTACGAAAGCTCACCGACGGGAATTTCGTCAACCATGGGCCCTACATGGAGGGAGTACCGGGCGCTTTGGGGCCTACGGCGTATGTGACAGCAGGGGCCTTAAGCATTCTAATCACGTCGCTCTCGCCAATGGTCCAGGATCCGTCCGCCTATGAAACGTTCGGTATTTCGCTGTCGGAAATGTCATTTGCCGTCGCGAAGTCGGGGAGCCACTTCCGATTGAACTTTGCCGCCATAGGGCAACCATTGGTGGTAGGAACGGATGGCCTGACAAGCTTCAACCTGAGGAGCTTACCCTATCGCAAGTCCAGATTTGCACTTCCTCGTGAAGACTGGCCGCCCAATTTGCCGAAATTGCTGGGTCCGAAGACGTTTTCAACCGACTGGTCGAGCTTAAGTAAAAAAACGCCACCGCGGGCAGGCTGATTAGAGCATCTTCGCTCACCTGGGCGATGGTTTCCAGATGCTATGGGAGCACCGCGTCATTGCACGCGGGTCACTTGATTGAGGAGATGCCCCATGGTCAGCAGCGTGACATTGGCCGCTCGACGGCCGCTTCATTCCGGAAGAGACCCTCGTCGTTGTCGTAGAGATGAACCGTTCCGCATGGCTCGTCGCCGGCCTCCCTCCCGGGCTCGATCGCCGTCCGCTTGGCTACGCCGGGAGACTTGACTTGGAACAGAATGATGTTCTATTCTGAAATGGCATTCCAATCGTGGCCTGGGCTGTGGCATCCCCTGCCTAATTCCGTAGTATCTTAGCTAGCTTACTTAAGGGGCTTACGCAGAGATGACTCGTAAAAGCGGTGGACGCGCAGCGCGTCTGTTGGGACAAGCCTACCAGGATCGGGAAACGACGGGGCCGGTGCGGCCCGGACTCCTAGGTGGTAGCTACAAACCCCTTTTGGAGGATCAAATCCAATTGATCCACAAATCCTCGCTCGATGTCCTCGAGCATATCGGGATGGCAGATGCGACTGAAGAATGGCGTGACGTCATCGTCGCTAATGGTGGGTGGACTAGACACGATAATAGGCTTTGTTTTCCCCCGCGACTGGTAGAGGAAGCGCTGACACGAGCCGCTCGGAACTTTAAGCTGTTTGCCCGCGACCCTAAGCATGATCTGGACATCTCTGGGACCAGAGTGCATTTCGCAGGGTGCAGCGGCACTGTTTATGTCCTCGATATAGGTTCTCGGTCATTCAGGGAATCTCAGCTCATTGATCTGTACGATCAAGTCCGACTGGAAGATGCATTGGAGAACATCCACTATGTACAGCGGCCGTGCATAGCCAGGGATATGGTAGATCCTTTCGACCTTGACATAAATACGGCATATGCCTGCATGGCGGGTACCACCAAGCACATTGCCATGAGCGTTTCGGCAGCCGCTCACATCGATAAAGTAGTTCAGTTACTAGACATCAGCTTGGGTGGGAGCGGCGATGGGAGCCTCTTTCGGAGGAGGCCATTCGTTCAAGCCTTGGTATCCGCGGCCGTTCCCCCTCTACGATTCCCGCAGGATTCTTGCCGTATAATTGATGCAGCTGTTCGAACTGGGATGCCGGTATTGGTGTTCTCCGCTGGGCAGGCAGGGGCCACGGCCCCAGCTACGCTCCTGGGAGCGTTGGTGCAGGCTAATGCAGAGGTACTCGCAAGTCTTGCTTACGTCAACTTGATCGCGCCAGGCTATCCTGTTCTGGTGGGACACAACACTCTGGTCTCAGATCTTCGCACGGGCGCCTGCGCTGGGGGCTGCGCCGAAGCATCGCTGCTAGCGGCCGCCGGTGCCCAGTTGTGTCAATTTTATGGGCTTCCATCAAATATTATGGCGGGTGCAACAAGTTCGAAGCAACCGGATGGTCAGGCTGGTTGGGAAAAAGGATATCAGACGACAATGGCCGCTCTCAGTGGTGGAAACATGATCACTCAAACTGCGGGCCATCTTGCAGACTATATGATGTCCTCCTTTGAAGCTCTCACTCTGGATAATGATATGCTGGGAGCTGTTTTGCGGGCGGTTCGGGGCATAGACGTCACTGAAGAGCGACTGTCTTTTCGAGAGATTCAATCTGTTGTAGATGGCGGTCAAGGCCACTACCTAGGGGAATCTCAAACCCTCGACCTCATGAGGAGCGAGTACTACTACCCCGCCGTCGGGAACCGGCAGAGCCTAAAAGACTGGCACGAAAGTGGTGCAAAAGACATGCGCGATCGCTCCATCGAACGTACGCTGACGAATCTTCGAACGCATTTTCCAGATCACCTTGAGCCAAGCATTGACCGACGCATAAGAGAGGAATTCAATATCTTCCTTTCTCCTGAAAGCATGAGAGCGGACACATCGCGATGGAGCCAACATCCTGCGAACTGCGGAACTGGTGCGGAAGAAACAGCAGGGATAAGCATGGCCTCCCGTAACTAGATGCCCTTGCAGTCGCCGCCGGTCGGAATAGGCGAACTTGCCGTACCGGCTACCTTTGAATCGGCGGTGCCGCCCTAATGTTAGAGGTCGTGCCTGGCTCTCGTTTCTCGGCTTCTACTATGTCCTGCAGCACTTTTATACGAGATCATTCGCGAGCTCTCTATCAACATGGCGCCCCACGGCATTCAAGTGCCGTGACCGGATCGCCAGGACACAATTCGATACGGGAATCCTGCGTATGCTTTGTGTCCAGGTGAGGAGCGTAGCATGGAGCTTCTCTATGAGGAACCCTGTCAGATGCCCGCAGCGATTTCATCGTGCAGCAACCGCGCGCCACACACTTGGAAGCACTCATCCCCACAGTCCTATGGCACATCGGTTGGTTGAGTGAACACCCCTTTTTCGCCAACCGCTGCGTTGTCCGGGATTGCGTGGGACAGCAAGCGACAGGGCATCCCGCCTTGTGACGAGCGCCTTTATCGGGTGGTCATCCTGCTTCTTCCCGGTTTCTCGCAGCTAAGCCTATCATCGTTTATTGACCCGCTCCGGCTCGCGAATTCGATGACGGGCCGCAGCTACTTCGATTGGGTTATTTCGAGCTCGGACGGCAGGCCGATTGAGTGCGCCAGCGGCCTGGTCGTTTCCGCGAGCAAGACCTTTGCAAGCGTGGCGATGGACCTTAGGGGGGCCGGCAGGCCCGATATGGTCGTCATCTGCGCGGGTGAAGCTGTCGAGAAGCATGCATCGGCCTCTCTTTTGAACCTCCTGCGCCAATGCAGGCGGCACCAAGTTCCGATCTCGGCACTTGGCACGGCAGCCTGGCTGCTGGCGGAGAGCGGCATTCTGAACGGCGCATCATGTACCATCCATTGGGAGAAGCTGGCTGCGTTTTCAGAATGTTTTGGTCGCCTTCATGTCACGGACAGCCTTTTTGTCCGTGATGGAGATGTGGTGACTTGTGCAGGTGAGTTCGCGTCCTTTGATTTGGCGATGGAATTGATTTCGAGTCGCCTCGGAAGAGACAGCGCATCGGCGGTTTGCAGACGTACGACGGCCGGCCAGTGGCGCTCCGGTTCCGAGAGGCAAAGGGCAAACGGCGCTCAATACGCAGGCATAAGCAAGAAAGTCGCTGAAACGATCAGCCTGATGGAACAGCACATCGAGGACCCCCTTCCCCTGCGCGATCTCGCGAAATGCGTAGGGCTTTCACGACGTCAGATCGAACGGCTGTTCGAGCGCTACGTCTCCTGCTCACCTATGCGGTACTATTTGCGTCTGAGACTGGAGTTGGCCGAACGCCTAATTGAGCAGACGAACATGTCGATGGTGGAAATAGCGGTCGCGTGCGGCTTCGCTTCGTCTTCCCATTTTTCGAAGTGCTTCCGCGAAGTTTTCGGCAGGGCCCCGAGGACGTTTCGCAGCTAATGGCGTTATCTAGGGCTTTTGCCGTTCATTGCCCGCCGCGCGGCAGTCGTGGCGGTCCGGTTTGAATCGGCGTACAGTTTTGCAAACGATGACGTAATTGCTGTTGTTGCTCCTTTATCAACGACCGCCAATGCTGAAGTAGCCGTCGGAGGGTGAGAGAAGGAGATCATCGTGAAGCACTATGTCGGGCTGGATGTGTCGCAGAAGAATTGGTAATGATCGTGTTCCGCGGAAAGGCCAAATCTGACCCTCGTGCGCCGGCTCTATTAAGCAAGCGCGCGCCGCAGGCCGACCCGATCGGCTTTGAGACTGGGGCGATATCCAGCTGGCCTTGGCATGAAGCTCAAGCGGATGGGTCTGCCAGTTATCTGTATCGACGTCCGCCATACGAAAGCGGCACTGTCGGTTCGGATGAATAAGAGCGATGAGAACGATGCACGCGGCCTGGCCGAGCTGGTCCGCGGCGGCTGGTATCGAGAAAGTCAAGGTCAAGAGTGCTGAGAGCCAGGCGATCCGCTCCATTCTGGTTGCGCAATCGCGTCTCGTCGCCAACCGCCGAGATCTGGAAAACCAAGCCCGGTCGATGCTGCAGGAATACGGGCTACAGTTCGGCCGATCGATTGGATCGCAGTTCCGACGGAACGTCCGGAGTTGAGGGCATCTGCTCGGCTGGTGATCGACGCACTGCTGGCTGTTCACGAGCAGGTCTGGCGAACAGGAAAAGTTGGGCCGGCAAATCCGATCCCTTGCTCACGAGGATGAAACGACTCGCCGGCTGATGACGGTCCCCGGTATCGGTGTCGTCACAGCTCTCTGCACCGAACAGAAATGGTCGGCACTGTAGGCCGGGGCACACGTCTCTCGAAACGGATCGGCATGAAGAAGGCAAAAGTTGCGGTCGCCCGTAAGATGGCTGTGCTGCTCCACGGGTCGACGGAACTACCTTCGATGGGGAAAGGAGAAGATAGCCTGAACCGCTATTACCTGCGTCGCCTATCCCGTCTGCCGAAAGCAGATCGTGATATCCCTGCCGGGACGGCGGTTGCGGCGACCTCGGTTAAACGTAACCGGTACGAGCACCCCATCTGGCGCTCGTACGCGCGCTGAGCGAGGCTCGCAGCCTCGGATCAACAGAGGCTGCAAATTCCATGGATGGATACAGGCATGATGCCGACACTTACCGGCGTATCGAGGTAATCACCGGCGATCGGCGAAGGCGCGATTGGAGCGCCGAGGAGAAGGCACGGATTGTTGCCGAGAGTGCGGATCCAGATGTGAGCGTCTCCGAGGTAGCGCGCCGCAACGGGGTGCACCGGGGTTTGCTTTCGGTGTGGCGGCGCCAGGCACGTGAGGCGCTGCGCGGCACGCCGATGTTTGCGCAGGTGCAGGTGGAACGCGTTTCCGCTGGCTCGATCG
>NZ_RZSG01000266.1:0-7285 GCF_003997725.1 Mesorhizobium sp. M4A.F.Ca.ET.050.02.1.1 | reverse complement strand
GCGCCAGGGCGGTCATCGTCACCGCCTCGCCCGCCGTGCTCGCCTTCGAGGAGATCGCGTTCTCGCCGGCCCTTCCCGATGCGCATTTTTCCGCTTTCTTCGACCTGCCGATGGGCATGCTGACCAAATTGCCGGTCGAGATCAGCGGAACCCGGCTCGGCCTGCAGCCTTTCGACGATTTGCTGGTCGAGCGGCTGGCCAGGCACGACATCTACTTTCTCTGCTTTCCCTTCGATCTCGACCTGATGGTCGGCTTCGTCGGCGGCGACTTCGCCTGGGAAATGTCGGCGGCCGGCGAGGCGGCCGGTATCGATTTCGTCGTTGACCGGCTGTGCGACATTTTCGGTGCCGACACCCGCAAGCATGTCGGACGCGCCATGATGACCAATTGGGGCGGCGAGCGTTACGTGCGCGGCGCCTATGCCGCGGCGCGGCCCGGGCGATCGGAGGCGCGCGCCACCCTGATGCGGCCGGTGGCGGACAAGATCTTCTTCGCCGGCGAGCATCTGGCGGGACCGCTGATCCAGACCTGCGGCGGCGCTCGGCTGTCGGGCGAGAGCGTGGCGCGGCAGGTGGCGGCCGTGCTTGCGGCCGAATAGCGCTGAAACGCCTGGTCGCGGCCAGGCGTTTGGGTGGCGCGAGATCGCGCCCTATATGCGGGCGCTGATGGGTTTGAGTGCCATATGAAGCTGTTCGACTGCCCGCAATGCGGCCACCGCCTCTATTTCGAGAATGCCCAGTGCCTGAACTGCGCCAGCCTCGTGCTCTATGATCCCGAGCACGCGCGTTTCACGCTGTCGGATGTTGATGGCGCCTACCACTGCACCAATGCTGACGAATGCGCCTGCAACTGGCGGACGGAGCCGGGCCAGGCCTTTTGCCGCGCCTGCGCGTTGAACCAGCTCATTCCGGACCTGTCCGTGGATGGGAACCGCCGGCGCTGGATCCGCGTCGAGGCCGCCAAGAAACGCGCCATCTATTCGCTGCTCGCCTTCGGCTTGCCGGTCGCGCCCAAGCAGAGCCCTGGCGACGAGGCGGGCCTTGCCTTCGATTTCCTTGCCGATCCGATCGGTGGCGGTCCTGGTGGCGAGCGCATCCTCACCGGCCACGACAATGGCCTGATCACGCTCAACGTCGCCGAGGCGGATTCGGCCGAACGCGAGCGACGGCGTGTCGCGATGGGCGAGAACTATCGCACGCTGCTCGGCCATTTCCGCCACGAACTCGGCCATTATTATTGGGACCGGCTGATCCGCGACGATCCGCAAAGGCTTGCCGCATTCCGCGCCCTGTTCGGCGACGAGCGTGCCGGCTACGAACAGGCGCTGACGGCCTACTACGCCAATGGCGCGGCGCCGGACTGGCAGCAGGGCCACATCTCGGCCTATGCGACCTCGCATCCCTGGGAGGACTGGGCCGAGACCTTCGCGCACTATCTGCACATCACCGACACGCTGGAGATGGTGCATGCGCTGAATTTTCCGCTCGGCCGGCTGGAGACGGTGGATGCCAACGCCCTGCCGCGTGGTGATACCGGCGGCGAACTGCAGACCGCGCCCGCCGAACCAAGGAACGCGCCTGAGCCTTTCGAGAAGATCCTTGACCGCTGGCTGGTGCTGTCGGAGGCGTCCAACTCGATCAACCGCTGCATGGGCTTGCCCGACCTCTACCCCTTCGTCATCTCGGGCGTGACGGCGCATAAACTGGCCTTTGTCCACAACCTGCTGACCGAATTGCCGAAAGAAACGGGAATAATTCGTGAGCCGGCACGGGCATTTTAGCCGGAACGCATAAGGCCTGGCTTCGTTTTCGTCCGCGAGGGAGCCTGAAAACGGAGTGAAATCCATGAAACTCATACTGTTTCCCGCGGTCGCCGCTGCGCTCGCCGCCTTGTCGGGTGTTGCGCTGGCCGAGACCGCCGTTTCGGCTGTTGCCGATCTCAACGTGCGCGCCGGACCGGGCCCGCAATATCCGGTCATCGGCGTGCTGGCCGCGGGCCAGTCGGCAACGCTCGAAGGCTGTATCGCCAACAGCAAATGGTGCACCATCGCCGAGACCAACGGCCGAGGCTGGATCTATTCGGACTATGTGACCGCCGATTTCGGCGGCAACGCGGTCGTGCTGACACGGCGGCCGGCCGATGCGGGCATCGCCGTCGTCGAGCAGCCGGATGACAGCGACTATTCCGACAACTACACCGGCGCCATCATCTCGGCTGAACCGGTCGAACCAGTCGAACCGATCGCCAGGCCGCCGGCCGAAGTGGGCACCTATATCAGCACCCATCGGCTCGATCCGGTCTATCTCGACGGCGAGGTGGTGACGGGCGCGACCTTGCCCGACAGTGTCGAGTTGCGCGAAATCCCCGACTACGACTACCGCTATGTCTATGTGAACAACCAGCCGGCGCTGGTCGATCCCGGCACGCGGCGTATCGTCTACGTGATGCGCTGACAAGTGCCGGCCAACAGGCGGTCGCCCGTCGAACGGTGCGGCCGCCTCTGCACAAATGCGCAACCACGAGCGCAAGCCGTGGCGAGGATGATTGCGCGCAAAGCGCCGATCCCATAGATCAGGCGACCCGGATGCTCGCCAGTCGCGTTCGGCAAGGGGAACCGCGTGATCATCGACAGAACCGCCTTCGAGCGCTACCGGCGCTCGCCGAACGCCAGGACAACCCCGCTCCGCCTCTTGCTTGGAACCGCGATCGTCGTGCTGTTCTGGATGGCGGCGACCCTGGTGGTGCTGCTCGGCGGCACCTATGCCTTCATCGTCTGGCGGGCCTCGACGGGAGCCGGCCGGCCGGCCGGCGGCCCGGTCCAGGATTTCCTCGCCTCGCCGCAGGGTATCCTCACCGCGCTGCTCTCCTTCGCCGGCATCTGGATCGGCCTGTGGGTCGCCATGCGCTTCGTGCACCGCGAGCCGCTTGCGGCGCTGGTCGGCGAAAGCCACCGCGTTTCATGGCTGGACTTCCTCAAGGGGCTGATCGCGGTGCTGATCACCTCGCTTCTTTCGGAGATTCTGCTCTACTGGCTGCAGCCCGAGATCGCGCGCGGCGCGATCAGCCTGTCGACATGGCTGCTGTTCCTGATCCCCATCGTGCTGCTCGCTTTGCTGCAGACCTCGTCCGAGGAGGCGCTGTTCCGCGGCTATCTGCTGCGGGGGCTGGCCAGCCGGTTCAGCAGTCCGCTGATCTGGGCAGGGCTTCCGCTGATGCTGTTCAGCGCGCTGCACTGGAGTGCGAGCTCGACGCTCGCCATCAATGCCTGCGTGCTGGTCTCGATCGCCAGCTTCGCGCTCGTGCTGACGCTCCTTGTCTATGCGACCGGCAATCTGGGAGTGGCCCTTGGCGCCCATCTCGGCAACAATCTGACCGGCTTCCTGCTGATCTCGCACCAGCAGAGCTACAATTCCTTCGCCCTGTTCAACGCCAGGCCGCTAGAAGGCCCCGGCTGGACCGGTTTCGACGCTGTCCTAATCGCCGCGATCGGTATCGTCAGCAGCCTGCTGACGGCGCTGCTTCTGCTGCATCCGCGCTCACCGCTGAAAGTCGGGGCGGCGACATGGCGCGGCGGTGGGCCGGTCTGATGCGCATAACACTGGTGGTGGATGGGGCGATCCCCTGCGCTGGTTATGGCGGCACCGAGCGGCAGGGCGACTGGCTGGCGACG
Source organism: Mesorhizobium sp. M4A.F.Ca.ET.050.02.1.1 (assembly GCF_003997725.1). NCBI lineage: Bacteria > Pseudomonadati > Pseudomonadota > Alphaproteobacteria > Hyphomicrobiales > Phyllobacteriaceae > Mesorhizobium > Mesorhizobium sp. M4A.F.Ca.ET.050.02.1.1. The sequence goes on along the minus strand of NZ_RZSG01000266.1, from coordinate 3,614 downwards.
GAACTCGCCCGCCTCGGGCACAGCGTGGTCCTTGTCGCCGCCGCCGGCTCCAGCCATCCGCATTGCGAGGTGCGGCAGGCGGCTTCGAAGGCGGAATGCCGGGCCGCTATTCCCACGGACACCGACATCGTCCACTTCAACAGCTGGTTCCTCGATGTGCCGTTTCCAGCTCTCAATACCGAGCACGGCTATCTTCCGGGACAATCGCGGCCGCAACCGAACTGGAACTTCGTCAGCGCCAGCCACGCCCGCAACCATGGCCGCCAGACCTTTGTCTACAACGGTTTTCCGGTCGACGACTACCGGCTCTCGGCGACAAGGAATGACCGCCTGCTGTTCCTCGCCGGCGTCGCCCGCGCCGGCAAGAACCTCAACCGCGCCGTCGACCTGGCCAAGACATTCAATTTTGCGCTCGACATCGCCGGCGGCCCGCGCTGGCGCCTGCTCACGCGCAGCCAGGTGCGGCGCCAGGGGGTCTTCTTCAAGAGCCTTGGCCGCCGCTATCGTTTCCACGGCGTCGTCGGCGGCGCCGAAAAACTGCGGCTGCTCGGCGAGGCCAGGGCATTCCTCAATCCGATCGCCTGGGAAGAGCCGTTCGGCATGGCCCCGGTCGAGGCGATGCTGTGCGGCACGCCGGTGCTGACGACGCCGCGCGGCGCCCTGCCGGAGATCGTCGACGCGGACACCGGACGTTTTTTCGACACCGATGCCGAGTTTGCCGCGGCGCTTTCCGCGATCGCCGATCTTTCACCCGGGCGCTGCCGGGACTCCGCGGCCGACCGCTTTCCGATCACCCGGACGGCGCAGGCCTATCTCGAACTCTATGCCCGCATCCTCGACGGCGAAACGCTCCCCTGAGCCGTCGCGCCGGCCGATTTCGGCCCGTATCTTGACTCCCGGGGCGTTTTCCTGTCTACACGCCCCTAATTCCGCGACGAGTATCCCTCCGAGCAAGCCGACCAGGACGCCGAAGCCTCTAGAGGCCAAGTGCTGTAAACCGATCCTGGAGGCCAACACCCGGCAGCGCAAGGCGCCCCCGGGTGCTTTTTGGCTTTGGACTTTGCTTGTTGGACATCGGGCGCGAACGCATTACCTCTCGGACATCATCCGGATGCCCCGAGAAAAGGAACCAGAATGTTTGAATCCCTTCAGGAGCGCCTTGGCTCCATCCTGAACGGCCTGACCGGCCGCGGCGCGTTGTCGGAGGCGGATGTCTCCGCGGCGCTGCGCGAGGTGCGCCGCGCGCTGCTCGAGGCCGACGTGGCGCTGGAAGTGGTTCGCTCCTTCACCGACAAGGTGCGCGAGAAGGCGGTCGACGCCGCCGTGCTGAAGTCGATCAAGCCCGGCCAGATGGTCGTCAAGATCGTCCACGACGAACTGGTCGAGATGCTGGGCGCCGAGGGCGTCGCGGTCGACCTCAATGCGCCGGCGCCGGTCGTCGTCATGATGGTCGGCCTGCAGGGCTCCGGCAAGACGACGACCTCCGCCAAGATCGCCAAGCGCTTGACCGAGCGCCAGAACAAGAAGGTCCTGATGGCCTCGCTCGACACGCGGCGTCCCGCCGCGCAGGAGCAGCTGCGCCAGCTCGGCGAGCAGACCAAGGTCGCGACGCTGCCGATCATCGCCGGCCAGAGCCCGGTCGACATCGCCAGGCGCGCCGTGCAGGCGGCCAAGCTCGGCGGCCACGACGTCGTCATCCTCGACACCGCCGGCCGCACCCATATCGACGAGCCGCTGATGGTCGAGATGGCCGACATCAAGAAGGTGTCGTCGCCGCACGAGATACTGCTGGTCGCCGACTCACTGACCGGCCAGGACGCCGTCAACCTGGCGAAGAGCTTCGACGAGCGCGTCGGCATCACCGGCCTGGTGCTGACCCGCATGGACGGCGACGGCCGGGGCGGCGCCGCGCTCTCCATGCGCGCCGTGACCGGCAAGCCGATCAAGCTGATCGGCACCGGCGAAAAGATGGACGGGCTGGAGGAATTCCACCCCAAGCGCATCGCCGACCGCATCCTCGGCATGGGCGACATCGTCTCGCTGGTCGAGAAGGCGGCCGAGAACATCGACGCCGAGCAGGCGGCGGCGATGGCCAGGAAGATGCAGTCGGGCAAGTTCGACCTCAACGACCTCGCCGGGCAGCTTCAGCAGATGTCGAAGATGGGCGGCATGGGCGGCATCATGGGCATGATGCCGGGCATGGGCAAGATGAAGGATCAGATGGCCGCGGCCGGCCTCGACGACAGGATGTTCGCCCGCCAGCTCGCCATCATCTCCTCGATGACCAAGGCCGAGCGTGCCAATCCGGATATCCTCAAGCATTCGCGCAAGAAGCGCATCGCCGCCGGCTCCGGCACCGACGCCGCCGAGATCAACAAGCTGCTGAAGATGCATCGCGGCATGGCCGATATGATGAAGGCGATGGGCGGCAAGGGCAAAGGCGGCGGCCTCATGCGCGGCATGATGGGCGGCCTCGCTTCCAAGATGGGTCTCGGCGGCATGATGCCCGGCGGCATGGGCGGTGGCATGCCGGACCTGTCCAAGATGGATCCCAAGCAGCTCGAAGTCTTGCAGAAGCAGGCGCAGGCGGCCGGCCTCGGCAAGGGCTTGCCTGGCGGGTTGCCCGGCGGTCTTGCCGGGGGTGGTCTACCTGGCCTGCCCGGCGGCATGAAGCTGCCCGGCCTTCCGGGCCTAGGTGGCGGCGGCCTGCCCGGCCTTGGCAAGAAGAAGTGAGGGCGCGATGAACGAGGACAAGGACATGGCCGACGCACGCGCCACCCTGGCCGGCTACCGCGCTTCGATCGACAACATCGACGCCGCCCTCATCCATATGCTCGCCGAGCGCTTCCGCTGCACCAAGGCAGTGGGCGTGCTGAAGGCGGAGCATGGCCTGCCGCCGGCCGATCCGGCGCGCGAGCAGCAGCAGATCGCCCGCCTTCGCCAACTGGCGAAGGATGCGCATCTCGATCCCGATTTCGCGGAGAAATTCCTTAACTTCGTCGTCCGCGAAGTGATCCGTCACCACGAACAGATCGCCGCTGCCAACGGCGTGACGAAAACCGGTTGAGACCCAACCCAGACCATCAAACGAAAATCAGAGCTTTTTAGGAGAAAACAATGGCACTGAAGATCAGACTGGCCCGCGCGGGCTCGAAGAAGCGTCCTTACTACCACGTCGTCGTCGCCGACGCCCGCTCGCCCCGCGACGGCCGTTTCATCGAGGCGCTCGGCTCGTGGAACCCGCTGCTGCCGAAGGACGGCGAGCGCGTCAAGGTTGACGCCGACCGCGTCAAGCACTGGCTCTCGCACGGCGCCCAGCCGACCGACCGCGTTCTGCGCTTCCTCGACGAGGCCGGCCTTGCCAAGCGTCCGGCCCGCTCGAACCCGAAGAAGGCCGAGCCCGGCAAGAAGGCGCAGGAGCGCGCCGCCCTTCTGAAGAAGGCGCAGGAAGATGCCGCCGCCGCCGTTGCCGCGGCAGCAGCTGCTCCGGCCGAGGCGGAAGCCGCCACGGCCGAGTAATCCGGCTCACATTGCTTTGCGAAAACGGCGGGCTTTGCCCGCCGTTTCTTGTTTTAAGCGGTCCCGGAAGGAATCAGTAGCCCCGCGGGCCACGG
>NZ_RZSG01000265.1:0-7318 GCF_003997725.1 Mesorhizobium sp. M4A.F.Ca.ET.050.02.1.1 | reverse complement strand
GCACAGGCGCTCGCCGCGGGCTGTCGTCGGCCAGGCGATGCGGAGGCTGGTTGGAACCACGAGGAGGACAACACCGGACCAGAAGAGCACCGGCGCCACGTCATAGCCCCGGCGCCCGGCCGCGTGCCCGGCCACGATCAGGAGCAGAGCCGCGGCGGCCGTCAGGCACAGGATCGCGATCCATCCGGAGTTGGCCCGTTGCGGCGAGGGATCTGCGCTGCCGCCGCGAAGGTCGGGGCCGATAACGGCAGAGACGAAGCGTATCCCGGCCCTGAGCGGGTTTATCCTGGTTCGCGCGGTGAAATGAGCCGATGTCATCAGCCTGATGCTCCCGTCGCAGGAGGCCACGACATCACGCCGCCGGGAGTCAATCGGGCCGCGGATCGGCTGCTCAGGACATCGCAATAGACGTCGCTCAGCTTTTGCGCGCAGGCATCCCAGTCGGGCAGCGCCAAATCCGGCACCTCGCGATGAGCCTCCAGTTCCTCGGCCATGGCGGCGGCCAGCTCTCCCGGACCGGCGTTGCACGAAATCGCCCGGCACAGGCCATTGGCGGCAAGCTCCCGCAGACCGGACGTGTCGCTGACCAGGACCGGGCGGCGCAGCGACAGGGCTTCCATCACGGCGACCGGATGGGCTTCGTACTCGCTGAACAGCACGAACAGCGCGGCACTCGCCAGCAGGTCTGCCATTTTCTGCCGCTCGGATCCGGGGATGCCCGCAATTGTGACCCGCTTCTCGAGGCCGAGCGCCGCGACGAGGCGCCGCAATTCTCTCTCGTACGGCCCTGTACCGACGATGTGCAGCCGTACGTCCGGTACCCGGCGGATCAGGTCGGGCAAGGCCGCGATCGCCCGGTGATGGCCCTTGTAGCGCTCCAGCCTGCCGCCCGAGACGATCAGGTGCGGATCGACCTTTACGCCGGGGTTCGGAGCCGGCATCGCGGCGCCGTTGGGGATGACGACAAACCGCTCCCGCGGCACGCCCATCCTCGCGCTGAAGAAATCGGCTTCGAATTCGGAGACGCCGATCAGCCGCGCTGCCCGGGCTACCAGCGGCCGGAGCAGCGCATGCTGGGTGCGGCGTACTGCATTGCGCAGCCGGGAGGAATGCCCGCCGCTGTGGAAGGTCAGGACGAACGGCATACGGGTGCGGATGACTGCAAGCAGTCCGATCGGCACCACGAAACTGCTGTAACCCTGGAAGTGGACCAAATCCCAAGCCCCGCGCCGGATCGCGGTATAGATGCCGGGCGCCACATAGAGGTCCAGTTCCCTTGGCCAGGCCGGCACGCGCCGCACACGCATGCCGCGCACCTCCTCCTCAACCGGCAATTCGCCCGAGGGATCGGTGGTGAGCACGTCGACTGTGTGGCCACGCGCGACCAAGCGGGGACCGACCTCCTGGATGTGAGTTTCAGTACCGCCCATGAAGGGATAGCAGCGAGCGGCAACCATCAGGATTCGCATCAGGCCTACCCGCCGTCATCACAGGCTGTCACGCCTCGCCTGTGCTGTTGGTGAACCCTCTCACGCAGGATGGTCTTGAGGACGCGCCAGCCGTCCGGGATTGCGCGCAAATGGCTCTCGCCGCTGATGCGGGGAGCCTCGAAACTCGCCACCTCGACGATATTGAGGTGGTTCTTCAATGCCCGTACGTTGATCAGGGTCTCTATCTCGAAGCCATCGCAGTCGCAATTCAGCGTGCCGACGTGCTTGGTCCAGAAGGCTATGTATCCGTAGCATAGGTCGGAGAACCAACCGCCATAGAGCAGTCGCACGAACAGGGTCAGCCCCCTGTTGCCAAACATCCGGAACAGCGACATGTCATCGGTACCGGCGCCCTGGATAAAGCGTGAACCCTTGACGAGATCCGCGCCGGCCATTAGCGCACTGACAAAGACGATCGCCTGCTCCGGCACCATGGAGCCATCAGCGTCCAGCATGACGATGATGTCGCCTGTGGCGGCCCGGAATCCCGCTTGCAGTGCAGCGCCCTTGCCCCGGCGGGGCTCCATCACAACCTTCACGTCCGCGCGCAGGCCGCGCGCGACCGCGACAGTGTCGTCTGTCGATCGACCATCCACGATAATGATCTCATGCGCCCAGCTGGGGATGCGCGGCAGAAGCCAGGGGAGGTTCTCGGCTTCATTGAGCGTCGGGACGATGAAGCTCACTCGGGGCAGCGTCAGTGCTCGCTGCAGGGCAAATTCAATCGGGTCGGGCGGCGATACGGCACCGACGTGGGCGAGTTTGCTGGAGAGGCGCTCATTCATGGCAGCGCGCGGCCAACGACAAGCCGCAGGGGCCAGCTCCAATGACCGCCACATCCGCAGATGCTTGATCCAACCATATGAGGGCTCCCGGCCATAGAGAAATGAAGATGAGATGAAAGAAGATCGGTGCGCTTACGGCCCCCTTAGAGCTTTGGCTATTATACGAGCATTACCGGTGAAGATCTGAAATGGAAGGACAATGGATGATTAGCGAAGGGACAATAGATGATTAGCTCTTTTGGGGTATCCCTTAAGGTTGTTTTCAGCTCATACCACCAGCACGGATAGTACGGCGGCGGCGGCGATCACCTTCACGGCTGTGTTGGCAGGCTCGAGCGCGCCCGATTCTTTACAGGCTGCGCTCGAGCCGCCTTGGCTGCGGCCAGCTAACCCGGTGAGACCGGCCAGGAGACGGGCTGCCCGCACGGTTCCGAGACCCCGCTCGGTCCCGAGACCGGCGCGTCGGGCACCAGCAACCGATACGAGGTCGTCACCTCTCGCAAACCCCGGATATGCCCGAACAGGTCGATCACCTCCAGGCCGGACCGGCGGTTGTAGGTGTGACATCCCAACGCTCCGGACCAAATGCGACCGATCGGAGTCTGAGCAAACTCCGACGCGCCCAGCGCATCGATCTGGCAGAACGTCACCGCGCCGCCATAGCCGCGCGCGCAGTCCTGGACCGGGCGTAGCGCGCGTCCGCCGTGTCGGATGACGGCGCCTGCGGGGCGACTAAGCCTGGCATCGAGCAGAACGGGGTTGGCGGCATGAGGCGTCCAAGACCCGGTCAGGCTCTCGGCATGGTAGAGGCTCAAGGCGTCCCAGGACGTGGACCTCCACAGCCTTGGGCTGACGAAAAACCAAAAGCCGCCGTCATGCCAGAGCGGCGTGGTATCGTAGCCCTCAATGCCTTCCATGAGGCAGGCCTCCCGTGTCCACCGGTAGGGGAACTCCACTGCCCTGTAGAGGCTGACATTCCTGGCCGCCCCCGATTCAGGGATCATCCAGATCTGACCATTCTGCTCGAACACGAACGGGTACGAGAGGTGATGCGGTTCCTCCACAACGATCCGGGATGCGCCGACTGTCCCGTCCCGGTTCACTGCAACAACCGCAATGCACCCGCGGTTCTTCGAGTAGAGGTACTGTTCGACAAAGATGAAATCCTGCCCCTGGTGCCGGAACGGGAACGGGTCGGCAAGGTAGCCGTCGGCATTTCCGGTGAGCACCCGGAAGGCGGCTTCGCCTTTGTCGAGCAGGCTCGCCGATTCATCGAAGCGCCAGCCAATCCCCCACATCCTGCCGCCTCTCGCCAGGGCGTCCAAAAGGCCGATCGCCTTCGATGCAACCGTGCCGGTCGCCCTGGCAAGCGCCGATAGCGCGCCAAACGAAGGTGGTGCCGTCCGTGGACCGGGGCTTGCGGACGCAGCCGAACCGGTCTCCTCGGCCAGGGCTTTGAGGATCAGCGGCACAGCGCAGGAAAGGGCGCTGTCGAGCCTCAAGGCCAACACTTGACGGTCTGCGCTGGTCGGGCGCGCCGTCCACGGTCGCAATGGGCGCGCCGTGTCATGCAGGTCGACGAGAAGATCTTGATGATTCACCCAGGCCGCCACGACTCCGATCTCGCCGGGTGCGCCGTTGAAGACCGGGGTGATCACGCGCCGCGCGGCCGGGAGCGATTCCGACCCGCTCAAATCGATCACCACATCCATTTGGCCGGCTGGAGGCGGCGGCAGGCACCGCAGCTCCGCTTCGACGGGGTCAATGGCGCCCTTCCCGCGAAAGCCATAGACCAGTCGTTCGAGTTCGAGCAGCAGACGGAAGATCAACGGCAGCGGGCGGCAGTCGGCCGCGAAAGCGCAGGAGACATCGTTGCCGGGCACTTCAGCGAGCGCCTCTGCCAACCATAGATGCCAGCGCAGCAGCCGCGACGGATCGAGACTCAAGCAAATGCGCATTGTTGTTCTCACGTCGGGTTTCAAGAACACGTCGGATTTCAAGAAGACGACAGCTTTGACGAGAACCACCAGCCAGCACCACTATGCCCGATCGACGCCGGTCTGTGCGAGGCCAGAGGAGGTAATCCTTAGGGGCGATTGCACTCAGCGCCCGGCCAGAGCCACATGCAGGGAATGGTGATCGACTGGCAGCGGGCGAAATATGGACTGCGCAATGCGTGGTGGTGTGCACTTGCGCTCGCGTTCGTCTCCGTTCTGGCAATCGCGAGCACCGTGGACAAACCATCGGCAACGTCCTTCATCAAGACTTCCGGAACGAGCTTCACGCTGGACGGCAAGCCGTTCTTCGTGACCGGCGTAAACAACCACTATCTGACCTACGGTTCGCAGGATGAGGTCACCCGCGTTCTCGATGACGCCGTGGCGATGGGCGCCAACGTGGTCCGCATCTTCCTCCAGCCGGTGATCGGGTCGCTCGACGGGAGGGTCCCCACGATCTGGGATTGGCGGCTTGAAGGCGAAGCCAGCAACCTCGCAGTCAAGGGCACGTACCTGCTCTACTGGGATCCAAGTCAAAACAGGATGGCGATCAATGACGGCGCCAACGGCATGCAGAAGGTTGATTTCCTCATTGCCGAGGCCGGCAAGCGGCGCCTGAGGCTGATCATCGCCGTCGTGGATTTCTGGGCGTTCACGGGTGGCGCCCAGCAGATGCGGGCCTGGTATGGCAGCAGCGACGAATCAACGTTTTTCTTCACTGACCCGCGCACGAAGCAGGACTACCGGACTTGGGTCCGCCACGTTGTGCAGCGCGTCAACCCGCTCACCGGGCTTGCCTACCGGGACGACCCGACCATCATGGCTTGGGAGTTGATCAACGAAGGCAATGCGCAGCCATTGGCCTTGCGGTTGACCTGGACTGCCGAAATGTCGGCCTACGTGAAGTCCCTCGATTCCAATCACCTTGTCAGCTCAGGGAATGCCAACATTTTCGACCCGAAGTTAGCCGATTTGACCATCCCGACCCTCGATTTCGGGACCTGGCACGGCTATCCGATCTTCTACAATCTCACGATCCAGCAATTCAACGACATGATCCCCGAGTTCTGCCAGCTGGCAGCCCGCGCCAAAAAGCCGGTTCTCATGGAGGAATTCGGCCATGCCCGCTCCAATCAGAACGCGGCTGAAGCTTACGCCATGTGGCTCGACACGGTGACGCGCGATCGCAACTGCGCCGGCTGGATGGTGTGGCGGCTGGTGTCGCTGCAGGACAGCGGACGCTATCCCGCCGACGAACACGACCAGTTCGATATCCACAATGACGGCGGTGCGCTCTGGACTATCCTCAAAGCCGCCACGGCTCGGGCGAGGCAGACACGCGAAACCAGCCTGGCCTCAGAAACCAGCCGGCGGGTGCCATGACCAAAGGCTCTGTCGTTGCGACAACCGGGCAGCCTGAGGATAGCGTCAGCAGCGAAAGCCGGCAGATTCCGCGCTGCCCCACGATCTCAGTGCTTATCTGTGCCTACACTGAAGACAGATGGGAGTTGTTGGTTCAGTCCGTGGCCTCGGCGCAGGAGCAGACCTTGCAACCCTGCGAGATCATCGTCTGCGTCGACCAGCCCCTGTTCCGCCGTTGTGCCGCCTACTGGGCTGACTCCGCCGCATCCATCCCTCCTATACGGGTGATCCAGAACAAGTTTGACGGGCACCTGGGGTCGGCCCGAAACACGGCGGCCGAGGCGGCCGCCGGAGAGATCCTGGCGTTCCTGGATGACGATGCAGCTGCCGACAAGGACTGGCTCGAGATACTCACCGAACCGTACCAGGATGAAGGCATCGGCGCCGTCGGCGGGCGTCCCCTACCGGTTTTCGAGACTGGCCGTCCAGCCTGGTTCCCCGTGCAGTTCGACTGGGTGTTCGGATGTGCTTACGATGGCCTTCCGACCAGCCGAGGCCCTTTGGCTCACCTCATAGGCGCCAACATGTCGGTGCGGCGGACCCTCCTCGAGCAGGTCGGAGGGTTCCATTCCGACCATCACGACGACATGGACATGTGCCACCGCGTGGCGCATATCAAGGGCAGTGAGGCGGTCATCTATGAACCAGCGGCGACCGTCCGCCATTTTGTGCACGCCTCACGGCCGACCTGGAAATACTTCTGGCGCCGCTGCTTCTTCGTCAACAAGGGGAAGGTCGAGGCCTTCGCCCAGATGGGCGACGCCGCCACTCTTGGTGCAGAGTCGCGCTTCGTCTGGTACGCGCTGACGAAGGGCGTACCGCGGGAGATTTTGCAAGCGGCCAAGGGTGACGTCTACGGGCTGGCCCGGTCCGCAGCAATAATCGCTGGCCTGGGCCTGGCCGCGGCAGGCCACGTCGCCGGCAGGATCGAACTGGTGCGGCGCTTGCGCCGGCGGCGCCAACAGGCGACTAAGCAGATACTGGACACGGCCGCGCAAGGCGGTGGGCCTGGGGAGTAGATGCCGTCTTCGATAATCATTGGTTCGGGTCCGGCTGCAGCAGCCGCCGTGTTGGCGCTATCCGAGAAACCGGACGAGAAGATAACCGTGTTCGATCCGGGCACCGTGCTGGACGCGGAGACGCAGGAGGTGATCTCCAGGCTGTCCAAGCAGCCTGTCGACAACTGGGATGAGGAGGACGTCCGCCGGGTAAGCCTGCAACCCAAGCGGATCCAGTCCGATTCGCTGCCTGAAAAGAGAAGTTACGGATCCGATTTCCCGTTTGCCAACAAGGGTCAGCTCGACGGCGTCCACGCCGAGGGCAGGGTCAATTCAGCTGTCATATCAAGCGCCTACGGGGGCTTCAGCAATGTCTGGGGTGCCCAGATCATGCCCTTCAGCGCTGCCGCGTTCAAGGGATGGCCGTTCGACTTCTCGGATTTGGAAGAGCACTATCGGACAATCCTGCGTCACATTCCTTTCGCTGGACAGTCCGACGATCTCGAGGAGTGGTTCCCGCTCATCGGATCGCCGGAGCCGCTTCCGCCACTGGCGCCGCGGACGCAGATGGTCCTGGCCAACTACGACCGGCACCGCGATCGGGTGCGCTCCACTGGCATAACGAT
>NZ_RZSG01000264.1:0-7368 GCF_003997725.1 Mesorhizobium sp. M4A.F.Ca.ET.050.02.1.1 | reverse complement strand
TCGTCCTCGCTGCCGCCGAAATAGGCGCGGTCCATGTCGTTGACCAGCGCGCAGATGCTGCGGCTCACCGAGACGCGCGGCTCGCGGCTGTGGCCGGCCTCCGCCCGCGCCTTGCGGAAGGCGCGGATTTGCTCGGCCTGCTGGATATGGAGCGGCTGGCCGCTTTCGTCGAATTTGAGCGTCGAGCTCTGCAGGTTCATGCCCAACTTTGCCGCCCATTCCGCCGTGGCGTTGGTGGCCGCGCCCCACCAGATCCTGTCGCGCAGGCCCTCTGACAAAGGCTCCAGGCGCAGCAGGCCCGGCGGATTGGGGAACATCGGCCGCGGATTGGGTTGGGCAAAGCCATGGCCGCGCAGCACCTCGAGGAAGACCTCGGCGTGGCGCCTGGCCATGTCGGCATCGCTCTTGCCCTCCTCGGGCACGTAACCGAAATAGCGCCAGCCATCGATCACCTGCTCCGGCGAGCCGCGGCTGATGCCAAGCTGCAGCCGGCCGCCGGCGATGAGGTCGGCGGCGCCGGCGTCCTCGACCATGTAGAGCGGGTTCTCGTAGCGCATATCGATGACGGCGGTGCCGAGCTCGATGCGGCGCGTCCTGGCGCCGGCGGCGGCCAGCAGCGGAAAGGGCGAGGCGAGCTGGCGGGCGAAATGGTGGACGCGGAAATAGGCGCCGTCGGCGCCCAGCTCCTCGGCGGCGACGGCAAGGTCGATCGACTGGAGCAGCGCGTCGGCCGCCGAGCGCGTCCCCGACTGCGGCGACGGCGACCAATGTCCGAACGACAGAAAGCCAATTTTCTTCATGGGATTACCGGATGCGGGGTGGGCGGATTATGCGGGGTATGATGGCACATAGGCCTTCTGGCGGAGAGAGCGTCTTTCGATCATAGGCCTATAACATTGAAAATATTCATCTTTTTGCTGCGCAATTAGTTACACGGCCGGGCGACAGAGGTCACGGGTTCTATAAGCTCGCTGCTCCGAGTCCGTCCACCCGTTTTGAGCGGTATCCGAGGGTCGCGCGCGCAAGGAATGTCAGGATCGCCATTTCCTGCAAGCAGACATTGCGGGCACGAAGTTGGAGGTCGAGGTTGCGCGTATCCATTCCTATTTGCGTACGATCATATCATCCGGTTGATCCAGAAGCGGGCGCCCCTTCGCTGAATTTCCAGCCTAGGCCAGGTCATCTGTCCTGAACGGTCATGACGAGGCGACGCGGGACACCGCGCCACCTCGTCATTGCAACTCTCGCTGACGGTTCGAACTAGTCAACCCACTTGGCCGGTCCACGGAACTCGATCCCATAGCGGCTCGCGAGTTCCGCCACTTCGGTCATCTGATCAGGAATGGCCAGTTCGCGTGCGGCCGCCTCGACGAAGAACTCCTCCAGCCCGCCGGGCGTCAAAATCGTAAGGTTGCGGCCTGGCTCGGCACTCGCAACGCGGAACGTGTGTGGTACGCCGCAGGGTAGGAAGATCGACGCGCCCGCGGGCACCATCATGAACTGACCGTCGAGCCAGAATTCGTAGGTGCCCTCGATCACGTGGATCACTTCGTCCTCATTGTGGTGCACATGCACGGGCGGGCCGCCGCGCGAGGGCACGATGGATTCGAAGACGCTGACTATGCCGCCGCTTTGGTATCTGCCGACATTGATCCTGTAGACCGTGTCCATCCATTTGACAGTGCGCGCTGCGCGCACCGAGCCTGGGGCGATGTCCATCGCGTTTCCCTTTCCATGTTCGGTCAACTAGGGTCGGTGCTGCAGCAACGTTTGCATTGTTAGAACAATGATCCGACTGGCGGAAATCGAATGATCGTATTCGGGATATTGGCGCCGTGAATTTGGCCGCGTTCGATCTCAATCTGTTGCGCGTTTTCGACGCCATGATGCTGGAGCGAAGTACGGTACGCGCCGGGGAACGGGTCGGCCTGTCGCAGCCGGCGGTCAGCTCGGCGCTCGGGCGCCTGCGCTCCATCCTCGGCGACGAGCTTTTCGTGCGCGACGGCAACCGCATGATGCCAACACCGCGCGCGCTCCAGCTGAAGGAGCCGGTGCGCCAGGCATTGGTGCAAATCGAATTGGCTCTAACGGCAAACGCAACGTTCGATCCTCGGACGTCGACCCGGTCCTTCATGCTGATCGGATCGGACTATTTCTCGGCTTTGCTCATGCCGAAGCTGGCGGCAAAGGTGGCGCCCGTTGCGCCGTCGATCACCCTCCAGATGATAGATCACCCTTCGACAGACGTTTTCGGCCTGCTGAGCGACGACAGGGCCGACATCGCGTTGGACCGGGCACTTGAGACGCCGGAGTGGATCGTCAGCCACAAGCTGTTCCGTTCCTGGCTTGTTTGCATCGCCCGCCGTGGGCATCCGTTGCTGGGGCCAAAGGGCATCAAGCCTGGAGAGACCATTCCTGCCGACGTTTTCTGCGCCATCCCGCAGGTGTTGCGTTCGGCCGACGGGGCCAAGACTGGAACCATAGATCCTGCGCTCGAAAGGCTCGGCCTGTCACGCAAGGTCGCCATGACCGTTCCGCATTTCCAGGCCGTGGCGCTCGCCGTAGCAACGAGCGAGCTACTCGGCAGCATCCCGGCTCACTTTGCGCGTCTGGTGGCCGAACGTCTCGATTTGGATATTTTCATACCACCGATGGAACCGCCGGCTATGGACGTCACAATGTACTGGCACCGCCGATTTGATCGCGACGCCGGGAACGCTTGGCTCCGTGAGCAACTGGTGGCTGTTGCTTCGTTTGATCCGTAGGCTTTTGTGCATTGGCATCTCAACGTCCGCCATCGTTGTTCCCTCAACCACAAGCGGACCTACTGCTCTCGGCCCAAGCAGGACGCTGACCACCTCGAGGTTAAGCGACGCGATGGCGGACCAAGCGGTCCTGACAGTTTGTTACACAGATCAACACTTTGACCTTGAAGTGCTTCTATGGCGAAGGTTCAAAGCAATCCGCTTTGCGCAGCATCTCGGTCGTCGCGTGGCATTGCCCTCATAGTCAAAAGACGAGCCTATACCCTGACGAGAGCAAGGCGGCGATCCAAAGCAATGCGCTCTTCAGTCGGGAAGGCCAGCCTTGCGATAGCCTTCGACGAAGCGCTGGAGCACTTCCTCGTCGTCGAATGGCTGCGATGTTGCCCAATGCCTGATGCTGAAATGGGGATTGCTCATCATGAAGAATTCCGCTTCCTGACGGGCTTCATCCAGGCGCCCGACCTGCGTGAGGGCTGCCGCCAGCATGCGCCGCGACGTGGTGCGGTAGGTTTCCGGTTTGCGTAAAGCCTCGACCGCGGATTGATAGTCGCCGAGCGCATAATAGGCTTGGCCTGCCATCCAATAGTACCACCCCGGTGGGTGCGGATTGAGCCGCAAAGCCCGCTTCACGAATTCGACGCCCTTGACCGCGTCGCCCCTCAAGGTGATGAGATCCGAGCGCATCGCCCATGCATCGGCATGATTGGGATCGAGCCTGAAGGTCGCCTCGAATTCGGCATCCGATTCCGCGTATCGCCGTTCGTGACCAAGTATGATGCCCAGCCCCCAGCGGTTCCCGGCATCGTTAGGGTCGAGCGCCACAGCCCGTTGCGCTTCAGCCAGCGCGCGAGGCTGGTTGGTTTCCTTCGGCTCGTTCCAGAACAGCCAGCCAAGCCAAAGATTGAGGGCCAGCAAGCTATGTGCCTCGGCATAGTCGGGATCGAGTCCGATCGCCCTTTCCAGGAGCATGCGCGCTTCCCGCGCGCCTAACCCGGTCTGAAAACTGACGCCGCGGGCTCGCACGCAGAGGTCATAGGCTTCGAGACTTGACGGCCGTTTGCGCGCCGGCTGTCCGGCCAATCGGCCGACAAGGGCTTCGACGATCTTGGCCGTGACCTCGTCCTGCACTGCAAAGATATCCTCGAGGCTGCTGTCGTAGCGCTCGGCCCAGATATGATCGCCGCCGATCGCGTCGATCAACTGCGCGTTGATGCGCACGCGCGCTGCAGCGCGCCGGGCGCTGCCTTCAACCACATAGCGCACCCCAAGATCACGCGCGGCCAAACGCACATCGACCGACCTCCCCTTGTAAGCAAAGGTCGAGTTGCGCGCGATGACGAAGAGGCCGGCTGAGCGAGACAGGTCGGTGATCAGGTCTTCGGTCAAGCCGTCGACAAAGGTTTCCTGCTCCGGATCGTTGCTCATGTTGGTGAAAGGCAAAACCGCGATTGAGGGCTTGTCGGGCAATTCCAGCGATGCCAGTCGCCCGACCGGAGCCGCTCTCGGAAGCTGCAGGTTCACGCGATAGCAGTATATCGGCTCGGCTATGTTCTTCACCCGCTGCTCGCCCATGGGCTCGAACGCAAACGCCAGCTTCTGCCTGACCTCCTTGGACACCTTCTCCGAAACGCAGATGCCACCGGGCTCGGCGAGTTGTTGGAGGCGCGACGCCACATTCACGCCCTCGCCATAGCGATCGTCCCCTTCGACGATCACTTCCCCAAGGTTGATCCCGATCCGGACTTCGAAGCGCTGGTCTTCGGCGACGCTCGCGTTACGTTCCGCCATGCCGCGCTGAAGCGTGACCGCGCATTCGACCGCATCTACCACGCTGCCGAACTCCGCCAGCAGGCCGTCTCCCATCAGCTTGAAGATTCGCCCGTGTCGCGTCTCGATTTCCGGCTCGAACAGCTCTTTGCGGCCACGTTTCAGCCGATCGAATGTGCCCGCTTCATCCGCCTCCATGAGCGCCGAGTACCCTACGACATCGATGGCAAGGATGGCAGCGAGCTTCCGCTCCATGTTGGGCCCCAGTCAAGATTCGCGACACGCAAGCCGCAGGCCCGAGGCAGTTAGGGACCGGCGCTTCCAGCGTGCCCTCACCGGCCTATCATACCACAGATCACGCTTCTTGAGGCTATGCTCGCGCGACGCCTTGGCGACCCTACCGCAGCGCCACCGACGCGCGAGTCCCACCTTCCCTGCCGCTTGTTCGCGGCAGTTGCCTCGCAATCGGACCGTGACGGCTTCGGGTCCAATCCAGGGCCTCAGCTCCATCGGTTTAAATGTCCGCTACTCGCTTCGCGTACGCCAGAAGCGGTCGGTCCGCCCTGAGCGACGCCATGGATGACGCGGGATCGCTTGTACGGCGCCCTACGGCGAGTTGTGCCGGGCCGACGCCACCCACGGTGCGGTCTTTGCGATCTCGGTGCGTTCCCAACTCGTGATCGATGCGCCAGCCTGGCAGCGCTATTCCGGCAGCCCCGCCTTTCGCAAACCTTCTGCAAGCAGAGCCATATGGGCTGGGACGGCTGAAACGAAGTCGGCGAGATTGGAAATTCGTTGGCCCGGATCGAGGGCGAGAATTCGGCTCACGACCTTTTGCGCATCCTCGGTTCGGCCGGCGTGAGCATAGCTTGCAGCGGCAAAGCGCAACGACGGCAAAAAGTCCGGCTTTTCCCGCAACGACCTTTCAGCCCAAGATGATGCCTCCTCAAATCGACCAGCGAAGAGATGAGCCACTGCAACCGCATTCTGCATGTCGAACATGAGCGGGTCGACTGGGCTCATGCGTATCGCAGTCGCCAGGTGCCGAAGTGAGGTTTCCGTATCGCCGAGGTCGGCTCTGATCCAGCCGCTGAATAGCCACGCGGTAGCCAGGTTCGGATTGAGCGCAAGCGCGCGATCAATGAACGCTGCCCCGCTATTGTTGTCGCCCACGACGTAGGCGAGCGCGGTCCCGCCGCGGGAAAGAGCGATCGCGTCATCCCTGCCCAAATCCACGGCCTTCAGAGCCAGGCGCTCGGTTTCGGCGGTTTCTTGCTTGCGATCCGTCATCCGACCGTTCGCCTTGCGAATGACGGCACACCAGGCGGCCATGCCGTATGCCGAGGCAAATTCAGGGTCGAGTTCGATGGCCTTGTAAAACAACTGGAGGGCGTTTGCGGTGGATTCCCTGGTCAACTGGTGGAGGCTTGCTATCCCGCGCAGATAGTAGTCGTAAGCGTCAAGGTGCTCGGTCGGCTTGCGCTTGGCCCGCTCGATCTCTGCCTGTTCCAGCTTCGGAGCGATCGCTCCGACGACGCTCCTGGTCACTTCCTCCTGCAGCTCAAAAACGTCCTCCAGCTCGCCGTCGAAATGGTCGGCCCATAGATGTGCTCCCGTTGTCGCGTCGATAAGCTGCCCGGTGATGCGAACCCTGCTCGCCGCCTTGCGCACGCTCCCTTCAAGCACGTAGCGCACACCAAGCTCGCGTCCGACCTGCTTAATGTCCACTGCCCGTCCCTTGTAGGTAAAGCTCGAGTTGCGCGCGATGACGAACAGCCAGCGCGTCCGGGACAGCGCGGTGATGATCTCCTCCACCATGCCGTCTGCGAAGTAGCCCTGCTCGGGGTCGCCACTCATGTTGTCGAATGGCAAGACCGCGATGGACGGTTTTTCGGGAAGCATCAGCCTCTCCCTTGTCGAGAATACCGGAGTTGGTTTTGCTCGACTGACCTGATAGGCGCGCACCGCCTCCACGATGTTGTGGACCTGATGGCTACCGAGGTCGGTGTAGGCATAGTCTAGTTTACCCTTTACCTGCTCGTAGACGTTGCTCGCGACGCAGACGCCGCCAGCCTCTGCAAGCTTCTCGATCCGCGCGGCGATGTTCACACCATCACCGTAGATTGTGTCGTCCTCTGCAATCACGTCGCCCAAATTCAGGCCCATGCGGAAAGTCATGCGCTTGTCTTCGGGCAAACTTGCATTGTGAGCGGCCAATCCCTCCTGGGCTTCGACCGCGCATTGTACCGCGTCGACCGCGCTGGCAAATTCGACAAGCAGACTGTCGCCGGCGGAACCAACGATGCGTCCATGGGCCTGCGCGATCCTAGGCTCGATCACCTCGGCGCGAAGGTGCTTCAACTGCGTGAGTGTGCCAACCTCGTCGGCTCCCATGAGGCGGCTGTAGCCGACGACGTCGGCAGCAAGGATTGCGGTGAGGCGTCGCTCCATACTTGTGTCCTGCCTCTTCCGTAGGTCGAAGCTCCGGGCGGCGAGCGTATTCTAGTCCTACCTCGAATGCGAGCGTGCAGTGCCGGCGCCGACAGCGATCAACTCACCACGTTTCTTGGGCCATTCCTCACACGGCGTCGTTTATGGTCCGATCGCGGGTGCTGCCGACGGGCTACTTTGGGTCAGGTCACGACTATGTCCCCGTTCAACCGAACGTCCGCTTTTGAACAACCGCAGCCTGAACCTGCCAGTCCGCCCTCGGCCCCAAAACAGGGCGCTGACCTCCTCGAGGTTGAGCGACGCCATGGCGGACTATGCGGATTCCTGACCGTAGGTTACACAGACTAACGACGCTTCGACCTTGAAGCGCTTCTATGAGTTAACT
>NZ_RZSG01000263.1:0-7395 GCF_003997725.1 Mesorhizobium sp. M4A.F.Ca.ET.050.02.1.1 | reverse complement strand
CGGATACTTGGTCGAAGAGCCGGTCTATGCTATGCACGACTGGGAATTTTTCGCGCGGGCCTCGCTTGCCGGGCTGAAGATCAGGCCGATCCCGAAGCCGCTTTACTGGTACCGGTCGAAACCGGACGGCATGTTCCGGATGTCTAACTGGTATGACAATCGCCGCCCGGTCCTGAAGACATTTGGCTCGAGCCAGTTCGATGGCGCCGGGCTGCTGCACCAACTGGCCATCGCCCAGAATACGACACGGTCCGAAATCGAGAGCGCACGCGAGAACCTGCGGTACACTCCCGCCTATCGAGACTATCTGGAGCTCTGCGACCTCGAGCCGAACAGCGATGCGACCCTGGAGAAGCTGGCGCGCATCGCCCGCTCGGTGGGCCGCGGCGATACCGCGGCCGGCTTGCTTGGACGGCCCGCAGCTGTCGATGTCACGGAACGTCCCGATGATGGCGGCGGTTCAACCATCCTCGTCTTTGATGTCTTGCGGACCGCCAGGCTGCTGACGCCGCGCGTCTCGGCCCTGCCGCTGCTGCTTGTCGCGCCGGATGGCGGCGGGGTGTTCCTGCGCCCCCACCCCGACGGCGCGGTGGCGGCCTCGCTCGATCATCAGTTTCCTCCCTTCTTCCGGGCGATCGAGGCTACAGTCGAAATCGCGCATGCCGACGCGCCGGCACTGGACTTCGCGCTTGCGCTTGCCCGCCCCGATCAGACCATCGACTGGCAGAGGGACATATCCGGGCAGACCCTTGCCTTCTCGGGCTGGATGACGGTCGCGGACAAATTCGCGCGCCGTAGCCTGGTGGCGACGCTTCGTGCACGGCGCAAAATGCCGCTCTCGATCATGCTTGCGGTTCGTTTCGCCGGAAGCCCCAACGGCGCTCCGACCAACGCCTTCTTTCGGACGCTGACACTGATCGGCGACTGAACCGCGTCGTGCGGGAACGGATTCAGCCGGCGCGCTTCAAGTCTTTGTTTTCATGCACGTCGTCCTCCCAAAAACCGCCGGAGCGTTAGGGCGACATGCAGCGCGTCGGCCGCGGATCCGGCCGTTAACCTTGCGCCAGGATGGCGCCCGGCACGCCACGGATATGGTTGACAAATTGCTAACAAAACAATAATTTCAATGTGGTGCGTGGTGAAAGGGGCTTGTTATGCGTAAAATCCAATCGCTACTATTGGGTGGGCTAAGTATTCTTGGCGTGAGCGTCGCTTTCTCTGGCGCGGCGCAGGCGCAATTCGAAGGTGGGATCCAGGAGGCCGAGCTCGCTTGCGAGCAGGCCCTGAAGATCGGTACGATCGAGGCGCTCGAAGACTATCTGCATCGTTATCCTAATGCTCCGACGGCCTGCAAGGCGCTTGCCCTGAACACGCTGGCGCAATTCAATCCGAACGGCGGCGACGGAAATAACGGTGATGGCGGCGGCGGTTACGGCGGGTAGAATCAGCCGTATCCACAATTCGATCGTTCGTCAGTTCAAGTGGCCGCGCTTTGACGCGGCCTAACGGCGTTTGAGACGAACTCGGCGTAGCGATCCGAGGTTCTCATCCAGCCGAGTTCGACAAGTTGCGCGGCGTCACGATAGCGAACGGAGCGTTGGTCCCGAAGCGACAGTTTCGGATCGCGCTCCAATGCCTCCATGTAGGCGGCGCGCTCCTCCAGGGTCTTTTCCTTAAGCTGCGTGTTCTCGCTCAGTGACGACGCTGATTTCTGGCGGAAACCCCAGACGAATTTGAAATGCAGCAGCGCGACGCGGAGCTCGCTGAACTGAACCTTGCTGATCGTGTGCTGGGCCACATGATAGCGCCTGCCCCGCTCCCATCGCACGATCGGCACCTTGGTCAGACATGGCGGGAAGGTCTGCTTGAATCGGCCGTGCCAGAAGACGCGCTCCCTGACGCCACCGAACATCTGCTGCGGCGGGTACTTGCCGTCACGCGCCCGCAGCCAGCCCGGTTCCGGATCGAAATAGGGTGAGGCCTCGATAAGCGGGAGCGTGCCGTCATAGTGGCACTCCGCCAGCGGGCCGTCGGCGTACATGTCGATCATAGAGCCGATCACCGCGTCGGCGTCGGTCGAGTCAAGATAGTCGCAAAGCCGGTGCAGGCTCACCCGCTCGAAATCCGGGTAGACCAGCAATTCGTCGGCGTCGATCGAGAGGCACCAGTGGCCAGTGCCGAAGACGTTCATCAGCGTGTTGATCCAACGCGGCGGATCGATGTTCTCGGCGAAGTGCGATCCTTCCGTGTGGAAGCAATGGCTGTCCGGCTGCTCCAGGATCAGTTCGAGCGTCCCGTCCGTCGAACCATTGTCGAGGAAGAAGAAACGATCGACGCCGAGGCCGCGATAGTGATCGAGAAGCTTGGGCAGCAGTGTCGCTTCATTGCGCAGTCCGACAAAGCACAGGATCTCGCCCTTGCTTACGTCGATCGGCCGGTCGTCCAGCCGTTCGAGGTGTTTCGGAGATCGATGGCCAAGCATGCGAGCGTCATGATCCGGGTTACGCGAAAGCGAGTGGGTATTGTGGCTCCGCGCGGCGATTATCCCCGCGAGACAATTATCAAAGTGTTATCCTACTGTTGGCAAGACTGTCCGCTGCCGCTGATGATCAAGGGGGACTGATTGAGCATTGGTTCTAAGCTAGGCGCGACGCCCAGGGGCAAGCGACAGGCAAGCCACAAGCCCCGCAATGTATGCGTCGTTTCAGAGGTCGAGTTCGGTTCGATTTCGACCGCCGATCCGGGGTCGGCGACCTACGCGCTGGCGCAATATCTTGCGGTAACCGGCGACACCGTCACGCTGCTATGGGTGCCGAGCCCGATCGGCAGCCAGCCCGACGAGGAGGAGATCGCCAGGCTCGGCAAATGGTGCTTCGACAATTTCCTGGTGCGGCTCGAACTGTTGCCGCAGTCGCCCGAGCTGCTGCGCGGCCTGGACTCGAGCGACAAGCATTCGGTGGCCGTCTACCATTACCTCAAGCAGAACGCTTACGACGTCGTCTACTTCGCGCTCGAGGGCGGACTGGCGCATTTCCCGACCGTTGCCAAACGAACCGGGGTTTTTCCCGATCCGCCCGCGATCGTCGTGCTCGCCCACGAACCGCTGATGTGGAAGCTGCAGGCCAATGGCCGGGCGGTCGAGCGCAAGGAGCAGATGACCATCGCACATATGGAAAGGACCTCGGCAGAGACCTGCGACCATCTCGTGGTCACCGGCCAGTCGGTGCTCGACTGGATGACCAAGGCAGGCTGGAAACTGCCCGCCAGCCGCCACGTCGCCGTCCCGCTCGTGCCGGAGGAATGGCGTTCGAACTTCCACTCCGATCCCTATCGGCGGCGACCGCGGCTCACCACCGAAATCGTTCATTTCTCCGGCACCGAGGCGCGCAGCGGGCTGACGCTGTTTTGCGATGCGCTCGATCGTCTGGCCGACAGCGGCATCACCGACCTGGCGGTGACGGTCGTCGGCGCGTTTGGCCATATGCTCGGCGAGCATTCGGGCGGCATGATCGTCCGGCGCGCGCGGCAATGGCCGTTCAAGCTGAAGCTGCTGCCCATTCGCGACGAACCCGAGATCTTCCGATACCTGCGGCAGAGCCATGCGCTGGTGGCGATCCCGCATGCGGCTGCGCAGCTTCCGATGGACGTGGTCGCATGCCTCGACGAGGAGATCCCTTTCGTCGCGACGGACGTCGGCAGCATACGCGACATGCTGCACCCGAAGTCGGCCGACACCGTCATGATGGAGGCTTCCGCGTCCGCCATCGCGGCCAAGATCGCGGAGGCGCTGCAAAGCCGCGCGATCAGCCCGGCGAAGCCGCTGCACGGGCGTGCGGCGCGCGAGAAGGCCTGGAGCCGGCTGCACGCGAAATTCCGCCGGGAGCCGCGCAAGGCCGCCGGCTCGCGGCGGAGCCGGCCGCCCCTGGTGTCGATCATCACCGCGCACTACAACCGGGCGCGGCTGCTGCCGCAGGCAATCGCCTCGGTTCGGCGCCAGGACTATCCCAACATCGAATTGATCGTCGTCGATGACGGCAGCACCGATCCTGAGGCAATCGAACTTTTGGCCGACCTCGAACCGGAGTTCGAGCAGCGCGGCTGGCGGATTATCCGGCAGAAGAACGGCTTCCTCGGCAAGGCGCGCAACACAGGCATCCGAGCCGCCAAGGGCTCGCTGATCCTGTTCCTGGACGACGACAACGCACTCTTCCCGAACGCGGTCAGCACGTTCGTCGCAGGCATGCAGAATTCCGGCGCCGACATCTGCACGACCTTCGCCAAATGGCTTAACGAACCCTTCGTGCCACCGGATACTAAGAGCGGATACATGCTCTACTTTCCGGTCGGAGGGCCGCCCGACATTGCGCTGATCACCAATCCCTATGGCGATGCCAATGCGATATTCCGGCGCGAGGTGTTCGACAGGGTCGGCTATCTCAATGAAGAGCGCGGCTTTTCAGCGAGCGATTGGGAATTCTTCCTGCGCGCGGATCTGGCGGGCCTCGAGATCATCACTGTGCCGGAGCCGCTCTATTGGTACCGGTCGGCGCCGACAGGGATGAACCGGAATGCCGAATGGCTGAGGAACCGCAGGCCGATCATCGACGTCTTCCGCAAGCACAAATTCGCGCATACGGACATGTTCGTGCAGCTCGGCATCAGCTCGAATACCGCCAGTCATGAAAAGGACCTCAACCTCTGGAACCTTGAGCTGCGCGTCAAGGACGAGCGCTATCTCAGGCTGAGCTCGGGCCCCGCCAACGCCGCCGATGCGATGCAACTGCTGGCCGAGATCGCGGCCCGCGAGGGCAGGCCAGACACGGCGATCTCGCTGCTCGCCCATGCCGGCCGGTCCGACTTCACACTCGGCGTCGTCGACATGCTCAACGCAGCCGCCGACGAGACCGTGCCGGAGCTGCATTCCTCGCTTTACCGCGAGCAATACCTTTCGGCCGAGCCGCTGCGCCTTGCTCATGTCGCTTCGCATCCCGATGCCGTTGCGGATTTGCTGAGCTATGTCGAACGATCGCCGGATCAGCTGTTTCTCGAAGCAAGGGGCGGCAACGTGACGATGGCCCTGCTGAAGGGCGTCTGCCCGCCGGGCGTCATCGGCGCAAGCTGCTGGATCTACCTCGACGAGGACCTTACCGGAACCGCGCAGTTCCAGCTTGCGATCGTCGACGCGGAAAACCAGACTTTCGGCGAGCTTGCCGGAATGCTCGATCTTGATGTCGGGAGCGGCTGGGCCGATGTCAGCCGGCCGCACGAGCCGCGCGAAATAAGAACGGCCATCAGTTCGCCGGCGTCGGGCCGGCGCGATCTGCTGCTCGCGGTCCGGTGCGGCGGAGGCCGCCCGCAGGCGCGTGTGCTTGGCGGCTTTTCGAGCATCCAGATCCGCCATGTCGTTTCGAACGGGGCGAGACACCCGCGTCTCAACGCGCCGCAGGAGCGCCGGCGCATGCGCCGGATTACCAATGACGAGATCAAGCAAGCCTCGCTCGTTACCAACCATCCCTCCGACCTGCCGACGCTGCTCGTCGCCGGCGACGATGGCGGCCTGTTCCTGCGGCCGAACACGCATGGCCCGGTTGTCGCGGCCCTCAAGTCGGCTTTCCCGGCTTTTGCCAGAAGTGTCGTCGCGACGGTGGAGATCGCCCATGAGGAGGCGTCGCCCTTCGAGTTCGCCATGGCGCTGGGCAGGCCGGAGGAAAAACTCTCGTGGAAAGGCGATGCCCCGACCGGCGCCCTCGCCTTCTCCGGATGGACACGGGTTCCGAGACCTTTCGAGCTGCAGGACTTGAAAGTCTCGATCCGGGAGATAGATCGCAAATGGCTGACGATCTACCTGGCCATCCGCCTGCCGCGCGGTTCCAGGCCGATGCCGTCCAATGCCTTCTGGCGCAAGCTGCTGCTGTTGTGGGACTGACGAGCGCGCCGGCCGCGGTTTGCCACCTTGCCGCAGTAAAGAATGCGGCGTTAGACTAAGCCGCAGCGAGAGGCGCCAAGACAATGAAGAAATCATTCATCCTTGTTCTAGCCTTTATTAGCGCTGCCGCAAGTACGGTAGGTTTCAGCGCGGTCGCCCAGGAACGCGACCTTGGCCCAAACTGCACGCAGTGGAACTCCTATCGCGTCCTGTTCAACAAGGGCGACGGCAAGATATCGACGGATTCCGCCAGCGCGTTGAAGGCCTTCATCAAGGATGCCGGACAGGATTGCGGCTACAGGCTCTATGCGACGGCGAGCAAGGAAGGTGGCTACGACAAGGCTGACGGCATTGCCGGCCGCAGGCTGAATGCAACCAGCGATTTCCTCAAGGCGCAAGGCGTCAAGCCGGAAATGGTGCTGGCGCTTTCGCATTGGGTCGACGATGGCGCCGCCGACACGAAAACGGCACGTAGCGCGATCCTGTACACCTTGCCGAAGCAAGGGATATCGTGCCGGCAATACGAGAAGCGCGCGCCTGTCCAGGTCCATCTGTTTTTCGACAGCCAGTCCTCTGTGATTTCATCGCAGATCAAGGATGACCTCGATAAGTTCGCCGCGAGCATCAAGGACTCGCGTTGCAACGTCGAACTGACGGCGTTGGCGGCCAAGGAATTCAAAGGCGCCAATGCCGCAAAGACAAACAAGGCACTGGCCAAGCAGCGCGTGAAGGCGATGGTGGACATTCTGACCGCGGCCGGGATCGACAGTGACCGGCTCATCGACACGAACGTCGAATATATCGGCGACAGCAAGCCGAACACCGCCAGGAATCGCCTGGCGACCGCATCGCTGATGTAGCGGCCCAGGGAACGTGAATCCGCAGGCGCCATCACCCGCGCCGCGCTTCGGCTATCCCGGTTGCAAGTGGACGCCTCTGTCGCGGACCAGCAGCCAGCGCAGGCTCCATGCCAGCACGACATTGAACAGCGCGAGGCCGCCGAGCACAGCGAGCGTGCCCTGCGCTCCAGTCCATTGCATCAGCACCGCGCCGATCGACGGCGCGGCCGCCTGTGCAATCAGGCTCGGCATGGCAAGACGGCCCATCAGCTTCGCGTAGCCTGACGGACCGAACAGGGCGAGCGGCAAGGTGCCGCGCGCGATCGATTCGAGACCGATGCCAGCGCCGTAGAAGCCGAGCGCCACCGGCACGGCCGGCATGCCGGCCCACAGCGCCAGGACACCGATGGCGACGAAGCTCGCCGAGGCAAGCTTGGTCCAGATCGGATGGTGATAGCGCGCGATCATCATCTCGACCGCGCGCGCCGTTACCTGCGAGGGGCCCACCAGGGCTCCGAGACCGACAGCGGCGGCGAGCGCCAGGTCGCCGGCCTGCAGGATCGACAGCAAATGCACCGAGAGCGTCGAGGAAATCACCGCCGCCAGCGTGATGGTGCTGGCGAGCAAGGC
>NZ_RZSG01000262.1:0-7401 GCF_003997725.1 Mesorhizobium sp. M4A.F.Ca.ET.050.02.1.1 | reverse complement strand
GTCTCCTTCATGTATTTGCGGTTAAGCTCGACCAGCTCCCTGGCGCGTTCTTCTTCCGCCCGGCGGGCCAGGCTGAGGTCGTGGATGGTCGCCATTAACCGCCGCTCGCTATCGACCAGCTTTTCCTGATGCAGCTTGATCTGGGTGATGTCGGAGCCGACCGAGACGGTGCCGCCGTCCCTTGTCCTCAGTTCGTTGACCTGCAGCCAGCGGCCGTCGGCAAGCTGCCGCTCGAAGGTCGAGCCGCCCTGTGGGCCATTGGCGTTGGCCAGCCTGCGCTCCGAGGCGAAGGCCAGCATGCGTTCCTCGAGCACGGCGCGCGTCGCGCCCGGCATCACGTCGCGGTCCGACAGGCCGTTGTCCTTCTGGAACTTTGAATTGCACATGATCAGCCGCTCGGCGGCGTCCCAAAGCACGAAGGATTCGTTGATGTTCTCGATCGCGGTCCGCAAGCGCAGGTCCGCCGCCTCCGAGCGCAGCGCCAGGTGCCTCTGCTCGGTGACGTCGACGGCGATCCCGATCAGCTGGATTTCCGGCGCCTCCGGGTCGATCACCTGCGCTCTCGCGCGCATCCACACCCATTGCCCGTCGGCGTGCCGCATGCGGAACACCTGGTCGATGTGGTCGATCTCGCGCTCGACAATGCGATTGGCGAGTTCGAACAGGTCGCCGTCCTCCGGGTGGATGATCTCGTCGACCTCGCCGAAGGACAGCATGCTGTCGCAGGGTTCGTAGCCCAGCATGTCGTACATCGAGCGCGACCAGTACATCTTGCCGCGCACCATGTCCCAGTCCCACAGGCCGCAGCGGCCGCGCACCAGCGCCATGTCGATGCGCTGATGCGCCTCGAGGTAGATGCGGTCGGCGGCCTGGGCGCGCGCTGCCTGGCCGAAATAGGCGTAGAGGATGATGATCAGCACCCCGGCCGTCAGCACAAACAGTGTGACGTTGAGCGAGACGGTCTTGCGCCAGTTGTCGAAGACCGCATCCCGAGGCACCAGCGCGGCGGCGGCGTTCTTGCGGTCGCTGGTCAGGCTCACCGCCCCATACCAGTCTTTTCCGTCGATGCTGATATCCATGACGCCGGCCCGCTCGCCGAACATGAACAGCGGCTGGCCGCCCTGGACCAGGCTGTCCAGCGCGCGTCCCTGCCAGCCGCTCGACAGCGGCGACACGGCGATGATCTTGAAGTTGCCGTCGGTGATGGCAAGCACGTGGCTGCGGCCCATGGCCCCCTGGCGACCGGCACTCTCCATCAGGTCAGGCGCGGTCACTGAAGCGGCGTTTGGATCGGCGCTGATCGCACTCGCCATCTGAGCGGCCGCCAGCGAAAGGATCGCCTTGGCGTCGCGTTCGACCTCGTCGCGCTCGTTCATCAGCGACAGCACGCGCAGCGCCGCGATGACGATCAGGAAGATGATGATGAGGGCAGGGATCGAGCGCCGAAGCCACGGCTCGGCCGCCAGCAGCCGCCTATAGGCGGGTTCGGCGATCAGCCGGGTGTTGCCGGCAAGCCCGTCGGCCCGCGCCCTGCGACGCTCAAAAGC
Source organism: Mesorhizobium sp. M4A.F.Ca.ET.050.02.1.1 (assembly GCF_003997725.1). Taxonomy (NCBI): domain Bacteria; kingdom Pseudomonadati; phylum Pseudomonadota; class Alphaproteobacteria; order Hyphomicrobiales; family Phyllobacteriaceae; genus Mesorhizobium; species Mesorhizobium sp. M4A.F.Ca.ET.050.02.1.1. The sequence continues at coordinate 5,854 of NZ_RZSG01000262.1, read as the reverse complement.
CTTCCCTCCGGGCGCGCCCCACGCGTCCGCCTTGGCCATAAATGGCTACTCCCCGAATTCCGTATGCTTGATGGTCCGGTTACGCCGCACGCCCGAATCGTCATTAAAGAATCAAAGGTGATTCGCCTTGTCCAGAGGCGCGGCCAAAAAAGATTAAAAGTTGATTGAAATTCGTCCTTTCCTCCCACAGGAAGAAAGGGAAAGCCCTTACGCCAAAGTCCGCTCGACGATATCCCTGAGATCGGCCGACAGCTTATCCGCGGCGGCCATCGCAAGCAGCGCCTCCCTGGCCTTGGCCTGGCGCTTCGGTTCCAGCGAGCGCCAGGAGCGCAAAGCCGTCGCCAGCCTTGCCGCCAGTTGGGGGTTGCGCTTCTCGACCTCGAGCACGGTCTCGGTAAAGAAGCGGTAGCCCTCGCCGTCGGCGCGGTGGAAGCCGGTCTGGTTGGCGCTGGAGAAGGTGCCGACCAGGGCGCGCACCCGGTTGGGATTGGCCATCGAGAAGGCAGGGTGACCGGTCAGCGCGCGCACCGCCTCGACGGTCCGCGGGCCGGGCACGCCGGCCTGGATCTGGAACCATTTGTCCATGACCAGCGCATCGCCGCCGTACTTCGCTTCGAAAGCGGCCAGCGCCTCGACCGCTTGACGCGAGCCGGCATGCCGATGCGCGAGCACGGTCAGTGCGGCGGCGCGATCGGTCATGTTGCTGGCGGAGCGGAAGTGACTGGCGGCGAGCGCGGCGCCTTCCGGCAGCAGCGCCAGATAGTCGAGCAGGATGTTGCGCATCGCGCGGCGTCCGGCGCTCGAGGCATTGGGGCTGAACGGCCCCTTGTCGGCAAGCCGTTCATAGAGGTCGGAGAAGCTATCGCGGTTCGGCTTGGCGATCGCCAGGGCCAGCGCCTCGCGTGCTGCGAAGATGGCGTCGGGGTCGATGCCCTTGCCGATGTCGCGGGCGATGTCGGCCTCGCTGGGGAGCGACAACGCCAGAGCCCGATAGGCCGGCTCCAGCGTCTCGTCGACGGCGATCTTGCCGGCAAGCTCGGCGAGTCGCGCCGTGAACACCGGCTCCGTGCCGCCGAGCACCTGGCGGAAGGTCGCTATCAGCGCGTCGGTCAGTAGCGTGTTGAAGGCCTGCCAGCGCGCGAAGCTGTCGCTGTCGTGGCCGGCAAGGAAGAACTGGTCGTCGGCTCTCTGTTCGACCGAGAGCGTGATTGGTGCCGAGAAGCCGCGGTTGAGCGACACCGCCGGGCGCTCGGCGACGCCGGTGAAGCGCACCAGATGGCGGCGCTTGCGGATATGGATGACGCCATCCTCGACCGTCGCACCCTCGACGGCGTCATAGGCGACCGGCTTGCCGCCGGCGCCGACCAGGCCGAAGGCCAGCGGAATGTGCATCAGCCGCTTGCGGCTCTCCGACGGTGTCGGCGGCACGGACTGCTCGATCTCCAGCGTGAATTCCTTTGTCCCCGCATTGTGCGAGGAGCTCACGGTCAGGTTCGGCGTTCCCGCCTGATGATACCACAGGGCGAATTGCGACAGGTCGCGTCCCGACGCATCCTCGAACGCCTTGAGAAAGTCCTCGATCGTCGCGGCCTCTCCGTCGTGGCGCTCGAAATAGAGGTTCATGCCGGCGCGGAACGCGCCGGCGCCGAGGATGGTGCGGATCATGCGCACCACTTCCGAACCCTTCTCGTAGACGGTCGCCGTGTAGAAATTGTTGATCTCGCGGTAGCGGCGCGGCCTGACCGGATGTGCCAGCGGGCCCTGATCCTCGGGGAACTGGTGGGCGCGCAGCGTGCGCACCTCGGCGATGCGCTTAACCGCCCGCGAGCGCTGGTCGGCGGAGAATTCATGGTCGCGGTAAACGGTGAGCCCTTCCTTCAGGCAGAGCTGGAACCAGTCGCGGCAAGTGATTCTGTTGCCTGTCCAATTGTGGAAATACTCATGCGCGATGATCGCCTCGATATTGGCGAAATCGGCATCGGTCGCGGTCTCCTCGTCGGCCAGCACATATTTGTCGTTGAAGATGTTGAGGCCCTTGTTCTCCATCGCGCCCATGTTGAAGTCGGAGACGGCGACGATGTTGAACACGTCGAGATCGTATTCGCGGCCGAAGGCGTCCTCGTCCCATTTCATCGAGCGCTTCAGCGCATCCATCGCATAGCCCGCCAGCCGCTCCTTGCCGGGCTCGACATAGATGCCGAGCTCAACCTTGCGGCCGGATAGGGTGGTGAAGCTGTCGGCCACCTTGCCGAGATTGCCCGCCACCAGCGCGAACAGGTAGGACGGCTTGGGGAAGGGATCGTGCCAGACCGCATAGTGCCAGCCATCGGCAACCGCGCCGGTTTCCACCGGGTTGCCGTTGGAGAGTAGCAGCGGCGCTTCTTCGCGCCGCGCCTCGATGCGCACTGTATAGACCGACAGGATGTCCGGCCGGTCGAGGAAATAAGTGATGCGCCGGAAGCCCTCGGCCTCGCATTGCGTGCAATAGACGTTGCTGGAGCGATAGAGTCCCATCAGCGCCTCGTTGCGCGCGGGCACGATCTCGGTTTCCAGGACAAGCTCGAAGCGGGAAGCGGCCGGCGGCTTCAGGATGGCGAGTTCGTCGGGCGTTGCCGCGTAGTCCGCCGGCTGAAGCTCGCGGCCGTCAATGGCGATGCCGATCAGCGTCAGCCCGTCGCCGTCGAGCACCAGCGGCGCTGACGCCGCGACGCCACCGCGGCGCTCGACTGTGAGCGTGGCGGTGACGCGGGTTGCCCCTGGCGAAAGGCGGAAAACGAGGCTGGTCTCCGGGATGAGATAGTCACTGGGGCGATAGTCTTCGAGCTTGAAGACCTGGCCGGTATCGGTGCGCATTCGGAAGGGTTTTCCTGTCCTTGCCGGCGCGGCAAACACGCCCCGCTGGTCCAAAAAAACGAAGTCCGCGCTCTTTACACGAAACGGTCACTCGACAAAACTGCGCCAATGCCTATTCGGGCATCCATTCCCCCACCGTCATCGCGAGGCATTCATGGGCGTGGTCACACCGAAACTCGCCATGGGCGCTTCCGTGTTGCGTCGCGAGGACCAGGCCTTCCTCAAGCGCGAAGGCCGCGGCGCGCTCCGCCGCGGGCACGGCATCAGCCACACCGGGATGCCGGCCACGCCGGCGCGCATCTGCGCGGCGATCCGGGACGCCGCGCCAAGGTGAGCGCCGAGGCGAGAGCTGAGCCGCAAGGCGACGGCGGACACGCCGGCCACCACAGCACGCTGCGGGGCATTGTGCTAAAGATCGTATTGGTGGCGGTCTTCGTCGGCATGCAGACTTGCATCAAGGCGGCCGGCGACGTGCCCGCCGGCCAGATCGTCTTCTTTCGCTCCTTCTTTGCCATCTTCCCGATCATCGCCTTCCTGGCATCCAAGCGACAGCTGGCCACCGCATTCGCCACGAAACGGCCGTTCAACCACGTCGCGCGCGGTATCGTCGGCGTCGGCGCCATGGGGCTCGGTTTCTTCGCGCTGACCAGGCTGCCGCTTCCCGAGGCGATCACGCTGAACTATGCCCAGCCCCTGCTGGTGGTGGTGTTCTCGTCGATCTTCCTTGGCGAAGCGATCCGTGTCTACCGCTGGAGCGCTGTCGCCATCGGTCTTGTCGGTGTGCTTCTCATCTCCTGGCCGAAGCTGACGCTGCTGCGCTCTGGCGCGGCGCTCGGTGACCAGGAGGTATTGGGGGTCATCGCCGCCTTCGCCGCGGCGGCGATCTCGGCCATCGCCATGCTCTTGGTCCGCAACCTCGTCCAGACCGAGAAGACGGCGACCATCGTGCTCTGGTTCTCGTCGACGGCGAGCGTGCTCTCCCTGCTGACATTGCCCTTCGGCTGGCAGCCGCTGACGCCGGTGCAGGCAGCCCTCCTGGTTGTCGCCGGCTTTTGCGGCGGGCTCGGCCAAATCCTGATGACGGCGGCCTACCGCCACGCCGAGGCCTCCGTCGTGGCGCCGTTCGAATACAGCTCGATGATCCTCGGCGTCGTGGTCGGCTATCTGGTGTTCGGCGATGTCGCGTCGCTCAACACGCTGGCCGGCGGTCTGATCGTGGTGGCGGCCGGCATCTTCATCATATGGCGCGAACGGCAACTTGGGCTTGAACGCACGCGAACGAGGAGGGCGACGCCGCCGCAGGGGTGATCAAGACCGCTCGGCACGCTCCTTCGCCAGCCGCACCAACGTCGACCGCGTCTGCTCGTCGGCCGGGAAAAAGGATTCGATCGCCAGTTCCGACAATGTGACATCGAGCGGTGTGCCGAAGACGGTGATCGTGCTGATGAAGGAGAGCACCTGATCGCCATGCGCGAGCCGGAGGGGGTGCACGATGCCGCTCGGCTCGATCTGGGCCGGCCGTCCGCTCTTCAGCCCGGAAGGATAGGCGCGCAACTCCTGTTCCAGCTCGATCAGCACGGGGTCGCCAATGGCGTCGTTCTGATGCCTCAGCCGTTCGAGCAGATGCGCGCGCCATTCGGCTAGGTTGACGATGCGCGGCGCAACGCCGCCGGGATGCAGGCTGAGCCGCAGCACATTGACCGGTGGCGCAAGCAGCGATGGTTCGGAAACATCGGCCAGGAATGGGCCGATCGCCGCATTGGCCGAGATAAGGTTCCAGTGCCGGTCCACGGCCAGCGCCGGAAAGGGCTCGTGGCCCCGGAGCACGGTTTCCACCGCCGCCATCGCCGGTGCCAGCGACGCATCGGAGAGCGGCTTCTCGCTGAAACTCGGCGCGAAACCCGCAGCGAGCAGCAGCTGGTTGCGCTGCCGCAGCGGGATTGAAAGCTGCTCGGCCAAGTGCAGCACCATCTCGCGCGAGGGCTGGGCCCGGCCGCTCTCGACGAAGGAGAGATGCCGCTGCGAGATCTCGGCCTCCATGGCAAGATCGAGCTGGCTCATGCGCCGGCGCGTGCGCCATTCGCGGATGAGGCTCCCGGCGGAGGTTTCGGATGTTGTCATGTGGGAAGGACTAAGGCGGCCAGGGGAGTAATTCAATTACCCCGGAGGTTATGGTGCCATCTCCCCCAAGGGGGAAGGGGTGTTTCACTCCAACGCCTTCAGCTTCGCCTTCACCTCCAGAAAATCCCGCCAGGCCAGCTTCTTGTGCGCCGGCGTCCGCAACAGATAGGCCGGATGCAGCGTCGGCATGGCGGGAATGATGGTGCCGGACGCGGTCGTATGCGTGCGCCAGTTGCCGCGCAATCGAAGAATACCCTCGGTGGTGTTGAGCAAGGTCTTGGCCGAGGGGCCGCCGAGACTGACCAGCAGCTTCGGATTGACCAACTCGATCTGCCTTTCGATGAACGGCCGGCAGATCTCGGTCTCGTGCGGCGTCGGCGTGCGATTTCCCGGCGGCCGCCAGGGGATGACATTGGCGATATAGGCCGACGTGCGGTCGAGGCCGATTGCCGCCAGCATGCGGTCGAGCAGGCGCCCGGAGCGGCCGACGAAGGGCAGGCCTTCGAGGTCCTCATCGCGGCCCGGCGCTTCGCCAACCAGCATCAGCTCGGCATTGGGATTGCCGTCCGCGAAGACCAGGTTTTTAGCGGTGAATTTGAGATTGCAGCCGTCGAAGGCCGCCATGTGCTGACGCAGCTCGTCGAGCGTGGAGGCGCTGGCAGCCATCTGCCGCGCGAGCAGCGCCTGCGCCTCGTCGGGTACTGCCGCGACGGCGGGCGCGGTGCGCGCCGGCGCATCCGGCACCTTGCTTGCGTCCAGCCCGGGCGCTGCCGTTGGTCGCTCTGGCGCTCTGGTTGCGTCGCGGCCTGGCTCCGGTGCCGGCCGTTCCTGGGACCGGCTTTCGCGCGCGGCCGGTGCCTGAGCGCGCTCGGCTTGCTTC
>NZ_RZSG01000261.1:0-7431 GCF_003997725.1 Mesorhizobium sp. M4A.F.Ca.ET.050.02.1.1 | reverse complement strand
AAATGCGCCGTCGCTCGCCAGAGCGGATGCGGTGCGGCCGGGCCATGTCGCCATCACCGTCGGCAACAGCGACGGCGCGGCGCTTGCCGTGTTCGGCTCGGTCGGCGAGGTCGGTCCGGCCTGGCGCTCGATGCGCGGCGGCACGATCGACCGGCGCATCAATCTCGCCGTCAATGCCGGCTCTCGCTTCGAGGGTGGTCCCGTGCTCGATGCCAAGGGCGGGCTGATCGGCATGCTCCTGTTCGGGCCGCGCCGGCGGGCACTGGTCATGCCTTACGAGACGATCGAGCGGGCGGTGGCGACGCTGCGCGAGAAGGGCCACGTCGCGCGCGGTTATCTCGGCGCCGGCCTGCATCCGGTCCACAACAGCGACACCCACGGCGCGATGGTGATGAGCCTCGACGACAACGGTCCGGCCAAGGCCGCCGGCCTGCATCTCGGCGACATAATCGTGGCATGGAACGGCGAGGCGGTGCAGGGCCCGCGTGACCTGATCCGCAAGCTCGGGCCGGACAGCGCCGGAGCGTCGGTGACGCTCGGCGTCGTGCGCGCCGGCGAGGCGCGCGATGTTGCCGTGTCCATCGGCGAAAAGCCGCTGAGCTGAGGGCATGATGGCGGTCGCGGCGATAGCAAACCACAGGAAGGCGGATCAGGCCGCCGCAGAGCGGCGGCTGACCGTGCTGATCGCGCTCGGCAGCGCCGCGCGGGCCGAGCAACTATCCGAGGCGCTCGCCGCAACCGGCGATCTGCTGCCGGTCATGGCCGGGAACCGATCAGGACAGGCCGTGGATGTCGCCATCATCGACGAGGATGGCCTGGAGGGCAGGGCGATCGATGCTGCGCTGCCCAGGGTGCTGCTGTCGCGGCGTCCCGATCATGAACAGCCCGCCGACAGCGTGCTTGCCGTGCTGCCCGCTTCGTCCGACGAATTGCTGATCGCCGCTGCCGCGCGGCTTGCAGCCGCCGGCTACCGTATTTCGGGCGCGGGCGGGCCGCTGGCCGGTCGGCACGACGACCTCTCCTTCCATGACAGCGATCCGTTCGACGAGGATCGTGCCGACACAAACCATGCCCGGCCAACGCTTTCGCCTCGCGAGGCGGAAGTGTTGGCGCTCCTTGCCGAGGGCGCGCCCAACAAGGTGATCGCCCGACGGCTGAACATTTCCGTGCACACGGCGAAGTTCCATGTCGCGGCGATCCTGATCAAGCTCGGTGCCGCCAACCGCACCGATGCGATCGCCATCGCCATGCGGCAGGGGCTGGTGCTGGTCTGAGGGCCTATTGATATTCCGGTGAGGCCGGCCTGCGAATGGCGGCTTCCTGCGCTTGTACGGCGCCGCGCGTCCTGTTGGACGCGCTAAGGACGCCGTACCACTCATACTTTGCGCATGATCCTTTCCAAAAATCGTACCGATTTTGGGGTCATGCGCGTGCTCACGTACTTTAAGTACGCTCCGCTCCGGTTCTCGGAAGCCACCATTCTCGACTCGGCCTGACCGGAATCTCAATAGACCCTGTTCCGCCTCACCTCGTTTCTGGACCCTACGCAGCGTAACCCGCTCGCGGCGGGTCGGGCCTTGCGCTCTGGTCGCCTGCCGCGCAAAGGTTCGCGCCTGCGATGTAGTTAAGGAAGCGGAGAAAAAATGTCGCTCAAGGGAAAGACGCTGTTCATCTCCGGCGGGTCGCGCGGCATCGGGCTGGCGATCGCGCTGCGCGCGGCGCGCGACGGCGCCAATGTGACGATCGCCGCCAAGACGGCGGAGCCGCATCCGAAGCTGCCGGGCACGATCTACACGGCGGCGGAGGAGATCGAGCAGGCCGGCGGCAAGGCGCTGCCGGTGCTATGCGACATTCGCGAGGAGGCGCAGGTGGCCGAGGCGGTCGCCAAGACGCTGGAGCGCTTCGGCGGCATCGACATCTGCGTCAACAATGCCAGCGCCGTCCAGCTTACCGGCACGCTGGAGACCGACATGAAGCGCTACGATCTGATGCACCAGATCAACACGCGCGGCACCTTCCTGGTCTCAAAAATGTGCATTCCGCACCTGAAGTTGGCAAAGAATCCTCATATCCTGAATCTGGCGCCGCCGCTCGACATGGTGGCCAAATGGTTCAAGAACCATGTCGCCTACACCATGGCCAAGTTCGGCATGTCGATGTGCACGCTGGGCATGAGCGCGGAATTCGCCAAGGACGGCATCGCCGTCAACTCGCTGTGGCCGATCTCGACCATCGACACGGCCGCGGTGCGCAATCTTCTGGGCGGCGCGTCGGTGGCGGCGATGAGCCGTTCGCCCGACATCATGGCCGATGCAGCGCATGCGATATTCCTGCGTCCATCGCGCGAGGCGACCGGCAATTTCTACATCGACGAGGAGGTGCTGCGTGCCGAGGGCGTCAGCGATTTTTCCATCTATTCGCCGGGCGCGACAGGGCCGCTCGCCGGCGACTTCTTCGTGCCGGACGAGGTGTTTGCCCGGACGGAAAGCAAGATCAAAACCATCTACTGACGGGCAGCGGGCGAGGTCTCAGTCCTCAACTTTCTTGCCTTTGGCCAGACCCATCAGCCGGTCGATATAGGCCAGCATCAGCGCCGAGAGGACGAAGGCGAGGTGGATGATGGTCAGCCACATCAGCTGGTCGGTGGTGTAGGAGACGGAATTCAGGAAGACCTGAAGCAGGTGGATCGAGGAGATGGCGACGATGGTCGAGGCGACCTTGACCTTGAGCGAGCCGACATCGATCGTGCCCAGCCAGTGCACCTTGCCGTCATTTTCGTCGAAGCGACTGACGAAGTTCTCGTAGCCGGAGATGATCACCATCACCACCAGCGAAGCGACCAGGGCGGCGTCGATCAAGCCGAGTATCTTCAGGATGGTGTCGGTGTCGCCGAGCGACAGCGCGTTAAGGACGAACTCGTAGAGCTTCTTGCCGAACGACACCGCATAAATGGCGAGCGCGAGGCCAAGCCCGATATAGAACACGACCAGCAGCCAACGCGAAGCGAGGATGATCGATTCGATCGCGAGTTCGAGACGTTTCATGCGCCGGTTCCGCTTTTGGTTTCAGTTCGCAAGGTCAAACAAAACCCCGCCGGAGAGGGCCGGCGGGGCTCATGTGTCCCGCTGGAGTCGGGACAGGGCAGGGAACGCCCTGTCCCGAATCTGGGTACATCAATCCGGCAATTCAATGATTTCGCTCGAATCGAAGCTGAATTCTTCTTGAGCCCCAAACCCTTGTGAGCATTGCCCATCCCGGCAGGATCGGGATGGGCGCGCTGTTGTCGCACTGAATCCAGAAGCCGCACTATGCTTCTGGAACGGCGGGCTAATTCGCGCTGGCCACTGGCGCCACCAGCGAGGTGATGCGGCGGATGGCAACACGACGGTTCTCGCGGTTTGGCCCTTGCGTGTCGACCTTGAGATACTCCTCGCCATAGCCCTGCGTCGTCAGGTTTTCGGGTGGGATGCCGAAGGCATTGGTGAGCGCCTCGGCGACCGCCTCCGCTCGCCTGTCCGACAAGGCAAGGTTCGCCTCGGGCGTGCCGACCGCATCGGTATGGCCCTCGATCAGGAAGGTTTCCGCCGGGTTCTTCTTCAGCAGCTTCTCCATGGCAGTGGCTACGCCTTCCAGCTTCTGCACCTCGGTGTCCGAGATCGTCGCCGAGCCGAACTCGAAGTTCAGCGTGTCGAGGTCGATGCGGCGGGCGATGTCGCGCACGCGGGCAGAGCGCTTGACCTCGTCGACCGAGTAGAGGCGCTGCACCCTTTCGACGGGCGGCTGTTCGAGGAAGGTATAGTACTCGTCCGGGTCCTCGACATCCTCCGAATCCAGGATGTAATCGCGGCGCGAGATGGTGAGCCGCATCGGCGGCAGGTCGTCGCCGGGATCGCGCCAGTCGTCGACATCACGGTAGTAGCGCTCGTCGACATAGCTCAGCACATATTCGCGGCCGTCGGGCGTGATGCGCGAACGTTGGATGACGTCGCCATAACGGTTGCGGATGGTGACGATCTGCACGCCGTTGTCACGCTCGACGATTTCGCGAATGCGGCCGCCGGACAGATCTTCATAGTAGACATTCCTGGCGCCGCGATGCATGCGCGGCGCATCGTTGCTTTCGACGATCGTCTGGTTGTTGAATTGGATGATGACGCGGTCGCCGAATTGCTTGAGGACGTCGGCGCCTTGCGGACGCGGACGGCGGCTTACGTCTTCCTCTTCAGGCGCGCGCTCGACGCGCGTGCCTTTTTCCTCGGTCACCGGAACGATCTTTTCAGGCTGGATTGCCTGCTGGGCCGACTTGTCGTCGGTTGGCGGCGGTCCCTGATCGACAGGAGCCGGCTTCGGAGCTTGCGCCTGCTCGCCGTTCTGCCGAACGGGCTGACCGGCTCCCTCGGCGTTCTGGCCTTCGGTGGTCTGTCCGCCGGCACTCTGGCCGGCCTGATCCTTACCGCCCTTGTGCTTGCGTCGGGCGTCCTTCTGGCTGTCCAGAAGCGGCGCTTCGTCCGGGTTGGCCGTGGCCTCGCCCTGGGCCGGGGTTTCACCCTGCGCGGGCTGGGTCGCCTGTTCGCCAGCGGCAGGCTGCTCGCCGGTTGCGGGCTGTTCTTCCGTCACCGGCTGCTCGCCGACAAGTTTCTTGCCAAGCTTCTTCTTGTCCTGAGGCTGTTCGCCCTGGGCGGGAGCTGCCTGCTGCTCGGTGGGCACGGGAAGCGGTTCAGTCTGCGGGACAGGCTCGCCGGGTGCCGCCTGTTTGGCCGGCGCCTGCTCGGCGGGCGCAGCCTCGATCTGCTGATCCTGCTTGCGCTTCTTCTTGCGCAGATTGTCCTGCCGATTGTTGTCGTTTGCCGGCGCGACCTGGTCTGAAGGCTGTTCGGCGGGTGCCGCTTCGATCTGTTGCTGGTCGCCTTTCTTCTTGCGCAGTTTGAGCGGCTGCTCACCGTTCGACGGAGCCGCCTGTTCAACTGGCTGATCCGCTGGAGCTGCTTCGATCTGCTGCTGGTCACGCTTCTTCTTGCGCGGCTTGATCGGCTGCTCGTCGTTAGCCGGAGCCGCCTGCTCGGCGGGCTGTTCGGCGGGTGCTGCTTCGATTTGCTGCTGCTGTTCGCGCTTCTTCTTGCGCAGGTTGTCCTGCCGGTTGTTGTCCGCCGGCGCGATCTGTTCGGCAGGAGCCGCTTCGATCTGCTGCTGGTTGCGCTTCTTCCTGCGCGGCTGCTGCTCTTCGGCGGCAGGCGCGGCTTGTTCGGCCGGCGCCTGTTCCGTTTGCTGCTGTTGCTGTTCTACCTTGCGCTTGCGTGGTTTTTGTTCCTGCTCGGCGGGTGCGGCCTGCTCCGCCGGCGCGGATTCGGTTTGCTGCTGCTGCTCGCGCTTCTTTTTCTTGGGCTGTTCCGGTTCAGCCTGCTGGTTCTGCGCGCAGGCTTCGGCTGATTCCCCCTCGGCGCAGCTCGCTTGCGCAAGAATCAATGGCGCGGCGGCGTGCTGCATGGAGCCGAAAACGGCACCGCCCTGCAGCGGGTACGCGCCCAACGGCGCGGATGCCATCAGCAGGCCGATCGCGGTGCCTGCCAGAATCCGTGGTTGGCGTTTCATCTCAAATTCTCCTTGTGGGGTCCCATCCCTGCCCAAAACTTTCATCATCGGGATTTGGTTCCGACGTGTGGGCATTAGCGGCAACGAAGGACGATTGACCGGCGTTTTGAAGGCAACTTCGTGTTTTTCATATGATGCATGTGTCATTTACGCCACTGCCGCGCTTGACCTTGGCGCCGGCCGGGGCCACATCCGCGCAATGGGTGCGCCGTTCTGGAAAACCAAGACTCTTGAGGCGATGACGCCGGTCGAGTGGGAATCGCTCTGCGACGGTTGCGGGAAGTGCTGCCTGTCGAAGCTCGAGGACGAGGACACCGGCGAGATCTACTGGACGAGCGTCGGCTGTCGGCTGTTCGACGCCGAAAGCTGCCGCTGCGCCGATTATGCCAACAGATTGGCCCGGGTTCCGGACTGCGTTGGGCTGACTCCGCAGAATGTGCGCACTATCAGCTGGCTGCCCAGGACCTGCGCCTATCGGTTGATAGCTGAGGGGCATGACCTCTATTGGTGGCACAGGCTGGTCTCGGGGAGCGACGAGACGGTGCACGAAGCCGGCATCTCGATCCGCGGTCGGGTCAAGGCCAAGGAAACCGACCTTGCCGAGCCGGACGACTATTTTGACTATATGCTCGACGACGAGCCCTGAACCGATTTTCGCCGCAAACCGATAGGAAATAGCACGCGCCGGATCGGCCTCGGCCGGAACCGGCGGGGCCGTGGGGCGTTTGGGGTCCGGCCGCTCACAACCGATGGCTTGCCGGATGAACCGAAGATGAATGGACGGTTCGCAGAAGGTTCAGACAGGCAGGCGCATTCTCGCACCATCGGCTCACAAGGGGCGAGAGCCCTCAACAAGGAGAGAAAACGATGTTCAACACGATCAAGACGGCAGCCCTTTCGGCGCTGGTCGGCCTCGGCACGCTTGCCGCCATTCCCGCCGCCCATGCCGACAGCCTCTATCTCGGTTTCGGCAACAACCAGGATCCCCGCTTCGGCGTCTACACCGGGGACGATGACGGTTACTACCATCGCCGTCACCGCTCGGATGATAACGATTGGCGTGACGACCGCGGCTGGCGCCGGGGCTGTTCGCCGGAGCGCGCGCTCGACAAGGCCGAGCGCATGGGCTTGCACCGTGTCCGCATCGTCGATGTCGGCCGCCGCACGGTCAAGGTTATGGGCCGCCAGTACGGCGATCGCGTCGTGGTGGTATTCGCCAATGTGCGCGGCTGCCCGATCATCTATCGCTAAGGAACACAAGCCGGCCCCGGCTTGAACGCCTAGCAGAGCCCCTTTCCGCCAGGGCGGAAGGGTGCGGCTCAAGAAGAACCCCGGAGGACTGGTCCTCCGGGTTTTTCATGCGCAGCAGGGGTCGGTCACAGCCGGCCGGACCTGCGTCCGGCCCCGCCGACGCAAGCCGGCCGGACCACGCTCACTTCAATTCGAAGGTGACGGTAACCTGCACGGCGTAAGCGTTCTCGCCCGCCTGCACCGGGACCGACGCGCCCGCGGCATCGAAGGCCTTGGCGTTGATCGGCATCGGCGGCGGCGCGATGTTCTGGTCGGTAATCTCCAGCACCCGGCCGATGCTGACACCGGCGGCCTCGGCCAGCGTCCTGGCCTTGGCCATGGCGTCGGCGACCGCCTTCTTGCGGGCCTCGGTGACAGCGGCGGACGGGTCTTCGTTGGAGAAGGCAATGCCGCCACCCTGGTTGACGCCGAGCGACACCGCCTTGTCGAGGATATCGCCGGTCTTGTCGATGTCGCGGATGCGCACCGAAAGCGTGTTGGTCACCTGGTAGGCGACAAGCTCGGCCTCCTGGCTGCCGTCCGGCTTGTTGG
>NZ_RZSG01000260.1:0-7447 GCF_003997725.1 Mesorhizobium sp. M4A.F.Ca.ET.050.02.1.1 | reverse complement strand
GTCACACTGCCGTCGGGCGACCGTGGCTTCAGCATCTCGGCGTGCTATGTCGGCGCACCCGAGGCGGGCAAACCGGTCATCGAACCGATGATGACATTCGGGTCCCCCGTCGAAAGCCGCCTGCAGGCCGTTCCCTATCTTCAGATTCAATCGGCGGCCGACAGCCTTTTTCCACGCGGACGACGCTATTACTGGAAGGCGCAGTTCCTGCACGAGATCAGCGATGCAGCGATCGATGCGCTGCTCGACAGTTACGCGAAGGCTCCCAATCACTGGTCCCTGCTGGTTTTCCAGCAGGTCGGCGGCGCGATCGCCCGGGTGCCCGCGTCGCACTCGCCCTACGCCAATCGCGATGCGGCCTTCGACTGCTTCCCGATCGCCATCTGGGACGATCCGGCCGATGACGAGGCAAACATGCGCTGGGCGCGCGACCTATGGAACGCGGTCAGACCATTCTCCACCGGCGGCGTCTATGCCAACAATCTTGGTGATGAGGGTGACGAGCGCGTGCGTGATGCCTACGGCGAAAATTATGCGCGCCTGGCAGCAGTCAAGAAGCAATACGACCCGACCAATTTCTTCCGACTGAACCAGAATATCAGGCCTGAATAGTTCGGACTATTCGGGAGGAGCCGTGCGCAGCCGTTGGACGATCCTTGCTGTCCTGTTTATCGGCCGCGCCGCAATGGCGTTTCAATTCCAGAGCGTCGGCGCCGTCGCGCCCCTTGTCAGCGATAGCCTCGGTGCGAGCCTGGCCGACATCGGCATCCTGATCGGCCTCTATCTTGCACCGGGGGTCGCATTGGCCCTGCCCGGCGCGACCATCGGCCAGCGCTATGGCGACAGGGCGACCGTGCTCGCCGGCCTCCTGATGATGCTGGCGGGTGAAACGCTGATGACGTCGTCTGCGCCCTGGAGCCTGCAGATCAGCGGCCGACTGATCGGCGGCACTGGCGGCGTTCTGCTGAACGTCCTGATGACCAAGATGGTCGCCGACTGGTTTGCCGGCCGGGAAATCGCAACGGCCATGGCCATCTACATCAACTCATGGCCAGCGGGCATCGCGATCGCTCTGATGCTGCTGCCAGCAATCGGGACGACCTTCGGGATAAGCGCTGTGGGCATCGCCGTTGCGATACTGATTGTCGTCGCCATCGGCCTGATTGCCTTCATCTATCAAGCTCCGCAGGCGCCGCCCGCCGGGTGCAGGCGGTGGCTCTGTTCCTAACCGCCGCGACAGGCGAGTTCGCCTGGTGGCTGCTCGCCAGTGTGCTGCTCGGCCTCGGCACTGCGATGGTCTATCCGAGCTTGATCGCTGCGGTGTCAGATGCATCGCATCCCTCCTGGCGCGCCCGCTCACTCAGCGTCTACCGTTTCTGGCGCGATCTTGGCTATGCGATCGGCGCGCTCTCGGCCGCCGACTTCTTCGGTCTGGCTGCGGCGATTACCGCGGTTGCTGCGCTGACCTTCCTGTCAGGCGTCGTCGTGGCGCTCTTGATGAACGAACGCCGCGCGTGAGCGCCGGGCGCCGCCTGGAACTCAAGCAAACCGCTTAACCCCCAACCGGATCGCGTTGCCTTGTCGGCGTAACTGCGTTTACTTGCCGGTATGAACGGAGCGGGCATTTTGGACTTGATGTTGCGGGGCGGCGCGATCTCCCTCAACCTGCTCTTGGCCCTTCAGTTTGTCAGACTACGGCCGGTGCGCGCGGGGACACTGAGCGGCCTCCTGCTCACTCTCGGAGTCGCCAGCTACGTTTTGCTGTCCGCACCGGGCATGCCCGGGATGCTGGGCGATGCTCACTGGATACCCTTGCTGCTAGCCGTCCTCAATCCCGTCTTCCTGTGGTGGTTCGCAATCGGCCTCTTCCGCGACGACTTTGTCTGGTCGCCCGCTTACGCGCTACCCGGCGTCGTTCTGGTCGCGATCCTGCTGCTTGGCCACGGCAACAGCCCAATGCTTGCTGGCGTCCAGACCGTCCTGCATCAGGTGGTGCTCGTGGCTCTGCTTGCACATATCGTGTGGATGGCCGTTCAGGATTTTCGTAATGATCTCGTCAATTCCCGGCGCCGTTTCCGCATCGCGCTCGCCATCGTCCTGCCGCTGGCGGCCGTCCTCATTGCGGCCGGCGAGATCTATGCGATGTTCGCGCCGCTTCCCAGCTGGACGACGCTCGCGCAGGCCGTGATGCTGTTTGCGCTCTCCTTCGTCTTCACCGCATGGCTGGTACCCCTGCGTCTGGATTTGTTCGAGGCGCCCTCCCGGCCGGCCGTCAGCGTCAGCGAGCTCTCGCCCGCCGAGCGCATCGAACTGGAGCGTCTGAAGCGTGCCGTCGCAGACGGGGTGTGCCTGGAGGCCGAGCTATCGCTCGGCCAATTGGCTGGGCGCCTTGGCGTGCCCGAACATCGCCTTCGTCGGCTGATCAATGCCGGGCTCGGTTTCAGAAGCTTCTCGGCGTTCATCAATGAGCATCGCGTCGATGAGGCCCGGCGGCGGCTTGCCGACCCGGACCGCGTGCGCGAGCAGATCGTGTCGATCGCTTTTGGCGTCGGCTACGCGTCGCTCGCGCCATTCAACCGGGCATTTCGCGATCGCACGGGCACGACGCCGTCGCAGTTTCGAAAAGATGCGCTGGGCAAGCTCATCGATTCCGAAAATCTCTGATCGAAATCCAGTTTTTCCTATCGGCTTCTCCTGGTGCGAAGCCGCGGCGAACGCCCTCCGGTAGTCCTGGCTGTCCAACACCGGAGGCTTGCCCAATGCTTGACGCCCTAACCGTCGCGCCGCTCATGCGCTTCGTAGCCGACATTTATCCGGTGATCCTGCAGAGCGATCTCTATCGCTACCTGATCGGCGCCGGCGGGACGTTTCTCTTGATCAACGTGCTCCTTTCGGCGCGGCTTGCATCACGCAAGATTCGCCAAGAGACACCGCAAGCGCGGCAAATCATCCGCGAAATTCTCACGTCGCTCCGGACCGTCGTGATTTTCTCCCTGGTCGGGTTGACGATCGCCATTCTGGCCAATCTTGGCTGGCTCCCGGTCTATGAAGACCCAGGACAATACGGGTGGGCCTATTTCGCCATCAATGTCGTCGCGCTGATCGTCGCGCACGATGCGTGGTTCTACTGGACCCACTGGTTCATGCATCGCCCAAAACTGTTCCGGTGGTTCCACCGCCTCCACCACCGTTCGTACAATCCGACACCGTGGACCGCCTATGCCTTCGACGCCAGCGAAGCCTTCGTCAATGCGGTGTTCCTTCTGCTCTTCATGGCCATCATGCCGACCAGTGTGCTCGCCGCGTTCATCTTCACCGCGCACATGATGCTCAGAAACGCCATTGGCCACAGCGGATACGAGATATTTCCCGCCAACCGGGAGGGCCGCCCTCTGTTCGATTGGATGGCCACGGTCACACATCACGACCTGCACCATGCGCGGCCCCGCGCTAATTTCGGACTCTATTTCACCTGGTGGGACAAGCTCATGGGAACGGAAGACCCAACTTATTACGATGAATTCCAGCGTGCGGTCACACGCTGCGCGCTGCGCACCCGGCGACCTGCGAACTGAAGGGACAGGACCGTGGGCTTCTATCAGAATGTCCTGCTGCCGCGCCTGGTGCACCGCTCAATGACCAACCGTGAACTGCTGCCTTACAGGCACAGCGTGCTCTCGGCCGCGGAAGGACGCGTGCTCGAGATCGGCATTGGCTCAGGCCTGAATCTGCCACTCTATCCTGCCGCCGTGCACGACGTGATCGGCCTTGATCCGTCACCGCGGCTATTGGCGATGGCCCGGCATACCGCCAGGCATTGTACTTGCGCAGCAAATCTCATCGAGGCCTCGGCGGAGGAAATTCCGTTGGACAGTCACTCCATCGATACCGTTGTCACAACCTGGACGCTCTGCTCGATCCACGGCGCCGGCCAGGCGCTTGGCGAAATGCGGCGGGTACTCAAGCCAGGCGGGCAACTCCTGTTCGTGGAACACGGCCTCTCGCCGGAAGCGTCGGTTCAACGCTGGCAGGATCGCCTGACGCCGTTCTGGAAGCGCATCGGCGGCGGCTGCCATCTCAACCGACCGATCCGCACCCTGATCGAAAGCGCGGGCTTCAAGATCGGGCATCTTCAAACAGGCTATGCGAAAGGGCCAAGGCCGATGGTCTTCATGTACGAAGGCCGCGCCGTACCGTAGAACCGAACCCACGTTGCGACATGGCAGCCGATCTGCAAGGTCCGCACCGTCCAGTGCGGACCTTTCATTCATCCATGAGTCACCGACCAAACAGGTCGGCGTATCGCTGCAGGTAGAGCGGCCAGCCCTGATCGGCCGCAACACCATCGCGCACGCCTTCCCAACCCGCGCCGTGGCGCTCGAGCTTGCGGTGCTCCAACTCGACGCGCGTGCGGTTGGCGGCCTCTGCGGTGAACCGCACTTCCCACTCGCTGGTCTTGTTGAGATCGGTCTCCAGCCGCCATTGCGGCGTGATGTTCCAGCTAAGCAGCAGCCGGTGCGGCGGCTCGTAGGCCAGTACGTTCGCCCAGCGACACTCGCTGCCGTCTGCGCTGCGATCATAGATGTTTCCACCGACGCGCGGCTCGAACACCGTTTCGACGATGGGTACACGGAGCAGATTGTGCTCCTTGGGTTTGAACTTGCCAAAGTCCTCGGTGAAGACTTTGAAGGCGCGCTCGATCGGTGCCTCGACCACGATCGAATGCCTGACGATTGTATCTGCTGCTTGCGTACTCATCATCACTCCTTTGGCTGCTGCTCCACGGCTTCCTTGTAGGCCGCGAGCGTTTTTATCCAGAACCGGTCCAGGTCGGCGCGCAAAGCCGCCAACCCATCGGGATCGACGCGATAGATGCGGTGCTTGCCGGCGGGTGTGTCGACCACGAGCCTGGCATCCTTCAGTACCTTCAGATGCTGCGAAACCGCGGACCGGGTGACCGGCAGAGCGCTTGCCAACTCGGTCACCGAACTCGGGTGTTCGACCAGCATCTCGAAGATCGCGCGCCTCGTCGTGTCGCCGAGAGCCGTCCAGCCGCTGTTTAAGTTAGTTTCCACTAACGTGTTAGTATCGGCTCACGCGTTAAATGTCAACTGGATCCTCATAGAGTTTCCAGCCAGTCTCGATTTCGAAACCAACTCGGAACGCTGGATTGGCGGTCTCGGCTCGATGAACATCCTTGGTGGCGCTGCCGCTCCGACTGTTCGGTCCCGACGGCTACGGCGGCGTCGGCCGGTCACTACCGCCCGTCAGTTCAGTTCGGCCTTCGCCTCATTTGGCTTTGCCGCGATGACGGGCTGGCGTAGGGACGTCCCACCAATGTGAATGAGTGTGGCTGTCGGCGCACTCGGCATTAGCGCGTTTGGCACTATCGCGGCTGCGCAACCGCGCTCCGAATGCGGCATCTCCACCGATGTCTCGTAGCGGCTCGTATCCTGAGAAGGTTTGCGCTTCCGCAGACAAAATCGCAGACAAACTAGTCGTGCTAGTCTGCGGCGCCCTGCTAAGTGCTTGAAATAATGGCGCGCCCGAAGAGATTCGAACTCCTGACCCCCAGATTCGTAGTCTGGTGCTCTATCCAGCTGAGCTACGGGCGCGCATCAGGCCATGCTTGGCATAGCCCCGCGATCCGATCGTGACGACCGGCCGCGACGAGACGTGTTCCCTAACGACTGAATTTCCGAAAAGCAAGCCGATCCGGCAAAAGTTTTGTCGCAGGCACTTTTTGTCCGGACTAGGCAGGTCGGCGCAAACTTCCGCGCGCCTGGTCGAGCCGCACCGGCTGGTCGGGGATGGTGACGGCGAAGACGGTGCGGCCGCCGATCGATTCGACCAGCTCGACCGTGCCGCCATGGGCGCGGATCAGCTCGTAGGCGATGGCCAGACCAAGGCCGGTGCCGCCGCTGCGCGCCGAGCCGCGGAAGGCGGCGAACAGGTTCTCGCGCGCTTTCGGCGGCAGGCCGGGGCCGGTGTCGGTGACGACGATGCGGCTGACGCTGCCCAGGCGCTCGGCCGAGACGGCCAGCCTGCGCACCACAGCGCTTTCGGTGTCGGCCGCCATCGCCTGCACGGCGTTGCGGCAGAGATTGGTGAGCACGCGGAACAGCTGGTCGGAATCGGCATCGACCTCGAAGGCGTGCTCGACGCCGTTGACGAATTCGATGCCCTCCTCGATGTCGAGCAGGCCGTGCACGTCCTCGACCAGCTGGCGCAGCCGGACGCGGCGGCGCGACGGCGGCGGCTCCTGCGTGCGGCCATAAGCGAGCACGCCCTCCGAATAGGACACCGCGCGGTCGAGCGCGCGCAGCAGCTTCGGCGCGAAGGACTGCACGGTCGGGTCCTTGACCAGCCGCAGGCGGTCGGACATCAGCTGCGCGGAGGCCAGGATGTTGCGCATGTCGTGGTTGATCTTCGACACCGCCAGCCCGAGATCGGCGAGGTGCTTCTGCTCGGAGAGCATCTTCTGCAGCCGTTCCTGCATCTGCGACAACTCGCGCTCGGCGACGCCGATCTCGTCGGCGCGAGCGGCGGGACGGATGATGCGCCCGGGATCGTCGGGCGCCTCCGAGAAGGTCAGCATCGAGCGCGTCATGGCGCGGATCGGGCCGATCATGATCAAGTCGATCGCGGCATAGACCAGCATGGCGGTGAACAGCGAGATCAGCAGCGAGACGAAGGCGACGTTGCGCGAATAGACCAACATGGCGCTGCGCAAGGCGTAGTCGGGCATGATCAGCTCGAATTCCTTGTCGCTCTCGCCGACCGGGCCGAACACGCGCAGCATGCGCTTGCCGCCGAAGAACAGCGTGTCGAGCGCCCCGGTCATGCCGTCGATCATGCCGACCTTGGAAATGTCGATATGCTCGTCGACCTGCGGCGGCATCTCGGACACCACCAAAAGCCGCGAGACGCCGCCGTCGCGCACGGCGATCGCCTTGGCGCCGATCGCCATCAAAACGTCGTTCTGGGCAGTGCGCGAGAGCGAGTTGGGCTCGCCCTGCACCAGGACGATCGAGACCGCGGCCGCTGTGCCCAGGCGCTCCTTCAGCCAGCTCACCCGATAGCTGGCGATCCAGGGCAGGAAAATCAGGATTTCGGCCAAAAGCACGAAGACGATGGTGAGCAGAAGAAGCTTGGTCGACAGGCCGCGCGACAGGGGCACCGTGCGGGCAGCGGTAATCGCCGCGCCGGCCCTGTCGTCCGTGGCTTGGGCTTCAGTCATGCTTCAGGTCTTCACAAACACTTGATAGCGAAGATTAGGCGATTGCGGCTTTTTTGCCAATTTCATCCTTGCGGGATAAAAAACATCCACCGCGCGATCGCGACAAAGGGCGCAGCCAGCGCCGGATTGACTTCCAAAACCCTTCTTTCTATAAGCCCGCTCACGCTCGGGCCATTCGTCCCGGCGCGGTTTCGATCGCGCCTAAAC
>NZ_RZSG01000025.1:16732-23596 GCF_003997725.1 Mesorhizobium sp. M4A.F.Ca.ET.050.02.1.1 | reverse complement strand
GTCAGCGCGTCCGGACGCTCGGTGAAGAGGAACGGCACCGAGGTCTCCGGCCACAGGATCAGCTGCGGCTTGGCATGGCCGGATTCTGGCGCCTTTCCCGACAGGCCGAGCAAGGTGGCGAAGATGCGGTCGCGAACCGAAGCGTCCCATTTTTCGCTGAGGTCGACATCCGGCTGCACGATGCGGACATCGACCGAACGGGTCGCCGGCTCGACCCGGGCGGCGAGCCTGGCATGGCCGAAGCCGACATGGGCGGCGACAAGCAGTATGAGCAGCGCGAAACCCAGGCGAAGCTGGCGGCGCGCCGCGACGAGAGCGGGCAGCGAAAAGACGAAGACGGCGAGCGTGTTCATGCCGATCATGCCGGTCACCGAGACGCTCTGCATCAGCAACGGCACCGGCATCGCCGCATAGCCGATGGCATTCCACGGAAAGCCGGTGAACAGGAAGTCGCGCAGCCATTCCGTCAGGCCGAAGCCGAAGGCGAGCGCGGCGATGCGGCCGATGTCGTTGCTCCAGAGCAGCCGTGCCACGACCGTGGCGAAACCGTAGAAGAATGCGAGCGCGAAGGGGATGCCGACCACCGCGAAGGGCAAGGCCCAGGCGAAGCTGTCGGCTTCGACCAGCAGCGCCTGGCCGATCCACCACAGGCCGGCGAGGAAATAGCCGAAACCGAACCACCAACCGATGGCGAAGGCTGGTTTCAGCCGCCCCAGCCAGCCATCGGAGGCTTCGCCGGTCGCGCCATCGATCAGCCAGACCAGCAGCGGAAACGAGATGAAGCAGACGGCGAAGAAATCGTAGGGCGCCTGGGCGAGGACCGCCAGCGCTCCGGCGAGAAACGCCACCAGCGCCCGCCGCCACCCCCACAGCAGAATTATCCGGCCGGCCAGGCGCTGCATACAGGCTTCCGAGTCGCGCGAATCACGGCAAAAGATTTATCAGGCCGCGGTCCGCGCTCCAAACATCGATAAGCGCAATCTGATGTTATCTGTGTTACCTGTGCCAGCCCTCGATGCTGAGATCATGGGGGCAGATTTCAGGCCTGCTCGGCGCGGGCGGTGCGGCGGCGGCGCTCGCCCTTCTGGATCTGCACGATGCGCACGCGCTTGACGCGGCGCGGATCGGCGTCGAGCACGTGGAATTCGAAGCCGGGGATGGCCTGCACCACCTCGCCGCGGGCAGGCACCCGGCCCAGCGTGTTGAAGATCATGCCACCGATGGTGTCGACATATTCGCCATGCTCGCCGGCAGTGAAATCCTCGCCGATCATCTTGGCGACCTCGTCGATCTCGGCCTTGCCATCGACGATGAAGTTGCCCTCGCCGGTCTGGGTGATCATCGGCTCGTCGTCGTCATGTTCGTCCTCGATGTCGCCGACCACCATCTCGACGATGTCTTCCAGAGAGGCGAGACCGTCGGTGCCGCCATACTCGTCGATCACCAGCGCCATCTGGGTGCGCGTTGTCTGCATCCTCCCCATCAGGTCGGAAGCGAGCATGGAGGGCGGTACGAACAGCACCGGGCGGATCAGGTTGAGCTCGCCGATGGTGCGGGCGAGATCGACCTGGGCGAGGTCGAGAAGCGTCGCCGCCGGGGTCTTGCGGCTGGTGCGTCCCTTCTTGACGCGAGCCAGCTTGGTGATGTGGGCCAGCACGTCGCGGATATGGACCATGCCGCGCGGGTCGTCGAGCGTCTCCGAATAGACCGGCATACGGGAATGGCCGGACTGTTCGAAAACGCCGAGAAGATCGCCCAGCGTCGTCGTGATCTCGACCGCCTCGATATCGGCGCGAGGCACCATGACGTCCTCGACGCGCACCTCGCGCAGGCGCAGGATGTTGTTGAGCATGGCGCGCTCGCCGGGCGAGAAGGCGCCGGCGTCGCTCGCCGTTTCGGCCAGCGCGTCCGCTATCTCCTCGCGCAGGCTGGTTCCGTTACGCTGCCTGAACAGGCCAAGCACGCGATCGAACAGGGAAGGACCGGCAGGCGATGGCTCGCTGGCGATGCTGCCGGTCGTGGTACTCGGACTCGAGCCCTCTTCCGTCTTTTCGGAAGGCTTGGCCGCACTGCCGGCGTCGGGGCGGGCGGCAGTCTCTGGTTTGTCGTTCATCGTCGTCCGGTCAATTGGTCTTTTTAGTTACGCGTAGGGATCGGGAATGGCAAGCCTCGCAAGCGCGGCGCGCTCGATCGCTTCCATCTCCTCGGCCTCGGCGTCGGTCTCGTGATCGTAGCCCAGCAAATGCAGCAGGCCATGGATGACGAGATGGGTGATATGGTTCGCCACGGGCTTGTCTTCCAGTGCCGCTTCCCGTGCGACTGTCTCGGCGGCGAGCACGATATCGCCCAGCATCGGCGGCAGCGGACCGTCCTTCGATAGCGGAAAGGCAGGGAAAGACAAGACGTTGGTCGGGTTGTCCTTGCCGCGCCAGCCGGCGTTGAGCTCGCGGATATGAGCGTCGTCGGCAAAGACGATGCTCAGCTCGGAAGCGCCCTCGATGCCGGTTTCGGCAAAGGCGGCAGCTGCGGCGCGATCGACCAGGCGCGTCAGCGCCATCTCATCGGGCCAGTCGCCGGCCTCAATCGAAATATCGATGTCGACGGGCAGGCCGCCGGGTTTCCTGTCTTCAGCCATGCGGCTTTTTCGTCAGCTTTCCGCGCCCAGGCCCCTGGCCAGTTTGCCGTCCCGGTCATAGGCCTTGACGATCTCGGCGACCAGCGGATGCCTGACGACGTCGCCCTCGTTGAAGCGTACCGTCACCATGCCGGTTACGCCGTCGAGGATGCGGAGCGCCTCCACAAGGCCGGACTTGGTGTTCGGCGGTAGGTCGATCTGGGTCGGATCGCCGGTGACGATCATGCGCGAATTCTCCCCGAGACGGGTGAGGAACATCTTCATCTGCATCGGCGTGGTGTTCTGCGCTTCGTCGAGGATGACAGCGGCGTGCGCCAAGGTGCGGCCGCGCATGAAGGCCAGCGGCGCGATCTCGATCACTTCGGCGGCGATCGCCCGCTCGACCTTGTCGGCCGGCATCATGTCGTAAAGCGCGTCGTAGAGCGGCCGCAGATATGGATCGACCTTCTCCTTCATGTCGCCGGGCAGGAAGCCCAGCCGCTCGCCGGCTTCGACCGCCGGCCGCGACAGCACGATGCGCTCGACCATGCCGCGTTCGAGCAGCATGGCGGCATGCGCCACCGCCAGATAGGTCTTGCCGGTGCCGGCCGGGCCGATGCCGAAGACGAGCTCGGAGCGCTCCAGCGCGCGCATATAGGCGTCCTGGTTGAGCGAGCGGGCATAGATCGTCTTCTTGCGCGTCGCTATCTGAGCGGCGGACATCTTGCCCTTGCGCTCCAGCGTCGGCAACGTCAGTTGGTCGTCGGCGGCGATCGCCATGCGCACGGCGCCGTCGACGTCGGACTGACCGATGTCGACGCCCTTCTGGAGAATGCCGTAGAGGTTGTCGAGCGCGCGGCGCGCCTGCTCGGCGGCAGAGGCCGAGCCCTTGATGGTCAGCTGATTGCCGCGCGAGCGGATGTCAACGCCCAACTTCTGCTCGAGCCTGGCCAAGTTTTCGTCGAACTGGCCATACAGGGCGCTGGCAAGCTTGTTGTTGTCGAAGGTCAGAACGATGTGCGCCATGTCGGAAGCCCCGGATGCCTGGTTCGGGGGCAAGTTCTTCAGTTCAGCAGCGCTCAACCGTCTCTCCTCATCTGCCGAGGCTTGTGGCTATGCATGTCGTTGTCCCAAACCCGCGGGCACTTTTGGGCGACATGCATCAGGCCAACTCGGCGAACAGGCTATTGTAGCCCGTCCTTGTGATTCGTACCTCGATAATGTCACCGATTTCGCCGGCCTTTTCATCAACAATAACCGGCTGCAGCCAGGGCGAGCGGCCGACCTTCTGGCCGGCCTGGCGGCCCGGCTTCTCGATCAGCGTATCGATGGTCCTGCCGACAAGGCTCGCGCCGAAACCCTGCTGCTGCTCCAGGAGTAGCGCCTGCAGGCGCTGCAGGCGCTCGTCCTTGACGGATTCCGGCAGGTGGCCGGCCATTTCGGCGCCTGGCGTGCCTGGACGCGGCGAATATTTGAATGAGAAGGCCGAGGCATAGTTGACCTCGCGCACCAGCTGCATGGTCGCTTCGAAATCGGCTTCCGTCTCGCCGGGAAAGCCGACGATGAAATCGCCGGACATGGCGATGTCGCCGCGCGCGGCGCGGATGCGATCGATGAGCGCCAGATAGTCGCGCGCCGTATGCCTGCGGTTCATCGCCTTCAGGATGCGGTCCGAACCCGACTGCACCGGCAGATGCAGATAGGGCATCAGCGCCGGCAGGTCTCGGTGGGCGGCGATCAATTCATCATCCATGTCGCGCGGATGGCTGGTGGTGTAGCGCAACCGCGCCAGGCCAGGAATCTCGGCCAACCTAGACAGCAGGCGGCCAAGCCCCCACTCCTCGCCGCCTTCGCCCTCGCCGTGCCAGGCGTTGACGTTCTGGCCAAGCAGCGTCACTTCACGCACGCCGGCTTCCGCCAGGCGCTCGGCCTCGGCGACGATCTGCGCCACCGGCCGCGAGACTTCCGAGCCGCGCGTGTAGGGCACGACGCAGAAGGTGCAGAACTTGTCGCAACCTTCCTGCACCGTGAGAAAGGCGGTGACGCCGCGCTTGGCGACCTCGGCGCGCTTCGGCTGCGGCAGGTGCTCGAACTTGTCCTCGACGGCATAGTCGGTCTCGACGATCTTCTCGCCGCCACGCACCCTTGCCAACACGTCGGGCAGCCGGTGGTAGGTCTGCGGACCGATGACCAGATCGACGGCCGGCGCGCGGCGGATGATCTCGGCGCCTTCGGCCTGCGCCACGCAGCCGGCGACGCCGATCAGCAGCTCACGTCCCATCCCGGCCCGTTCAGCTTTCATGTCGCGAATGCGGCCAAGCTCGGAATAGACTTTTTCCGCCGCCTTTTCCCGGATGTGGCAGGTGTTGAGCAGGACCAGGTCGGCATCATCGACAATATCGGTCGCGACATAGCCGTCCGCCGCCAGCGCATCGGTCATGCGCTGCGAGTCGTACACGTTCATCTGGCAGCCATAGGTCTTGACGAAGACTTTCTTCGCCGCCGGAGGGGCAGCCAGGCTGTCGGCAGCGATGCCGATATCGTTCCGTTCTGTCGTGTTCAGGTCCATCGGGCGGCTTCTAACGCCTTTCAGGGACAAAAAACAGACGATTCTGCGCCCTGGCGACGTGTCCCGGACGCGCGGGGGCGCGTCAGCGGCTCGGGCGCGGCTCGGCAAGCGCCGCCTGCACCATCTCGCGCACCCGGCTTTCCATCAGCTTTGCCGTCTCCTTGCGGTTCGAGCCCTTGGAGAAGGCAATCGGCTCGCCGAAATGCAGCTCGACATCGAGCGCGCCTTCGGCGAGCAGCACCTTGAGATGCGGCATCAGGTCCTCGTCGCCGATCCAGGCGGCGATCGGCCGGTGGCGGCGGCCGAGCGGCACGCCATGCAGCCTGGTGTAGACGATCGCCACCGGCTGGATGAACACTGCCTCCGTCGCCCCTTCCGAAATCGCCATCGAGGCGGCGCCGAACAGCGTGCTCTTGAAGGGCAAAAGCAGGTTGCCGTCGCCGGTCGAGCCTTCGGCGAACAGCACCATGGCGTCGCCATTGGCCATGCGGCCGGCGATCTCGC
This sequence comes from Mesorhizobium sp. M4A.F.Ca.ET.050.02.1.1, assembly GCF_003997725.1. Classification (NCBI taxonomy): domain Bacteria; kingdom Pseudomonadati; phylum Pseudomonadota; class Alphaproteobacteria; order Hyphomicrobiales; family Phyllobacteriaceae; genus Mesorhizobium; species Mesorhizobium sp. M4A.F.Ca.ET.050.02.1.1. The sequence continues at coordinate 17,909 of NZ_RZSG01000025.1, read as the reverse complement.
TGGCCTGGTCGCCCGAGCTGCGCTTGCGCTCGCGCTCGATGAAGACGGTGCGCTGCAGCTTCGACAGCATGCCGATCATCGGCCAGTTCGCCATGTCGGCGCGGGCGATGAACTTCACGTCGACCCTGGAGCCGAGCACCATGATGTCGGTCCAGGAGATGTGGTTGGACGCGACCAGCAAGGGGCGCCTGGCCGACAGCGCGCCCTTGACGTGGATGCGCAGGCCGAGCGCCCTGGCGATCATCCGGTGCCAGATCTTGAGGATGAGGGTTTCCGGCCACAGCCCGGTCTTCATCGACAGGATCTGCAGCGGCACCAGGACCAGCGAGCCGGCGACGACCAGACCAAGCGCCAGGAAAATCCGTAATTTCTTGATCATCAGCGCAGGCCCTGTCCCGGCGTGTCGCTAGCGAAGATCGCGGCGCATGACAAGCGCGCCGGTCGGGCCGCGCTCGGGCGATCTGTAGTAGTTGGCGCGCTTGCCGACCTCACGGAAGCCGAGCCGCCGGTAGAGCGCGATGGCCGCGACATTGGTCTCGTCGACCTCGAGGAACAGCGCCTCGGCTCGTTGCGCGTGCAATTCGCGCAGCACCGCGTCCATCAATTGCCAGCCAAGCCCCTGGCGGCGGTGGGAGCGGGCGACGGCTACGGTGAGAATCTCGCCCTCGCCTGCCGCCAGCCGCGCCAGCACGAAGCCGACTGGTGGCTTGCCGCCCTGTCCGGTTTCGCGCGCGGCATAGCCGAATACGGTGTCCTGTTCGAGCAAAGCCGCGAACTCGCCGTCGCTCCACGGCCGCACAAAGTCCTCCTGATGCAGCACCGAGACAGCCTCGCTGTCGGCAACCGTCAGCGGCTGAAGCGCATAGTCCCTGCGGCGCGGCTGAAAAAAGGGGATGCGCATCAGCTCTTTTTTCCTTCCGGACCATGATCTTGCCCAAAAACCGGGGCCCGCTTTTTGGGATCATGGTCTTGTCTTGGAAGAATGAAACCGGCCTGCGGCTTGGCATCGGCGCCGCGCAGATAGAGCGGCTTGGGCTTGTCGCCCACGCCCTTTTCAGCGGCCAGCCGGGCATAGACGGCGATGTCGGCAGTGGCGCCGGTCGGCCCGATGTCGAAGGCGCGGCCGGCCGAGGCGGCGATCTTCTCCGCGGCGGTGCCGGCCAGCACGGTGGACGTC
>NZ_RZSG01000025.1:0-16722 GCF_003997725.1 Mesorhizobium sp. M4A.F.Ca.ET.050.02.1.1 | reverse complement strand
GTGGACGTCTCCACGGCAATGGCGGTGGCTTGCGCGAGCGTGGCCACCGCCGGACCGTAAGTCAAAACTAACGCTTTGTCATAGGCGGCGACATGGATCTCCTCGCGCCCGGCGTCGAGGGCGGCGAGCACGGCACGACCGGGAAAGGACGCGGCCGCCTCCGCCGCCAGGGCCTCGAGCGTGGTCACGCCGATTGCCGGGATCTTCAGCGCCAGCGCCAGGCCGCGCGCCGTAGCGACGCCGACGCGCAGGCCGGTGAAGGAACCCGGGCCGACGGAGACGGCAATGGCGTCGAGGCCTGTGTAGCGGGTCTTCGCCGCTTTCAGCGCCGCGTCGATGACCGCCATCAGATGCTCGGCATGACCCTTGCCGAGGTCGAGCACCTGGCGGCCAAGCTCGCTCTCCGCCGCCGTGTCATAGACGCTAGCGGCGCAGAGAGAGGCGGCACAGTCGATGGCAAGCAGCTTCATGGTGGCCAGTTAATGCCTTGGGTCGAAAAAACAATTCCCTGTGCCCGCCACGGCCCGTCCCTGCAAGGGGCAAGGTGGATATTTGTTATGCGGCTTGGCATGACCGGGGTCGAGAACGTCCCTCCAACAATCGCGGTGGCTACGCCGGCTGTGCGATGCGCAGCATGTGGTTGTCCCAGACATAGTCGGGCTCGGAGCGCATCGTGCCATTGCCCTCGACGATCTCCCCGTTGCCGGTCGTGGCCATGAAGCCCGAACCGTCAGGCGCCAGGCCGCAGACCTCGACCAGCGCCCTGGTGGCGACGATGCGGCCGCTGGCGGCGTCAATGACGGCGAGCGAATTGCCCTCCGGCGATGTGACGGCGACCGTGCCGGCGGCCGGATTGGCGGCGACCGAGCCGATATAGTTGCGGAAGCCCGCGAGCACATCCTGCGACACGTCGAGCAACTGCAGGTCCTGGCCGCGCGCCGCGCGACCGATCAGCAGGGGCCGGTCGGTCGCCGGGCCGCGATACTGGCAGCCGAACCAGACCGTGCCGGACTGGTCGCGATCCATGTGCCGGATAGACAGCTGGTGCAGAGCCGACGGCAATTCGTGCTTTTCGATCAGATCGCCGGTGATGCGGTCGACCAGAACATAGGACGGCTTCATGGTGGCGATGTTGAGCTCGGCGCGGCCGTAATCCGGATGGGTCTCGATGCCGCCATTGGCGACCGCGATCGTCCGGCCATCGCCGAGCAAAAGCAACTCATGCGGCCCCATGCCGTAGGTCGGGAATTCGCCAACGCGCCCGAAACCTGAGCGCGCGTCATAGACGCCGACGACGCCGGCGGCGTTGTCGAAGTCATTCTCGGTGGCATAGAGCAGCGCGCCGTCGGTCGAGAAGACGCCGTGGCCGAAGAAATGTCGTCCGGTGACGCTTGCGATGGTCAGCGGCTTGTCGCGACGGGTGTGATCGAAAACCACGGCAAAGGTGCCGGGCTGCCGGGCAAAGACCACGGACCGCTTCGAGATCGGATCGAAGGTGACATCGTGGCCACGGTCGGGCAGATCGATCGCATGCAGCACATTGCCTGCCTCGGACAGCACGGCGGCGCCATAGCTGCCGTCGCGCTTGACGAAGGCGGTGGCGAAGACCGCGTCGGCATCAAGCGTCTTTGCCCAGGCCCGCGGCGCCATCCCGGCGATGAAGCCGGCGCCGGCGGCCCGCAGGAAATCGCGGCGGTCGATCAGCGGCGTGCGGGGCAAGATCATCGCTCAGTCCCCATCCAGCGAGGAGAAGCCGGCGGTCAGGCCGAATTCGGCGGTCAGCCTAGTGCCGATCAAGGTCGTCAGGCTCGAGGTGATCAGCGCGAAATGATCAAGCTTGTCTCGCAGCTCCGGATCGGCGAGCGCCTTGTCGATCGGACCGGTGACGGATTTGGCGGTCGCAACACCATTGGCGAGCTGGATGTGGATGGACTCGGCCATCCATTGCGCGTCGGCCGGAAGCGCATCGCCCAGTTTCGAGGCCTCGAACAGCGCGTCGATGCCAGACAGATTGCCAGCCAGGGAATTCGTCGTGTTTTGCGAGCGCCAATAGATCGCCTGCCTGGGCTTGTCGCCGTCCGGCTTGCCGCCCAGGAACCCTTTGAGGCGCACGTCGCGGACCATCTCCAGCTCGTTGATGAAGACGCCGACCAACTCGGTCACCGCTTCGGTGCCGTCGCGGTAGAGCGCGTTCTGCGGTCCCGGGTTGGCCCAGAGCGCGGCAAATCCGTCCGGCTGCTTCCACGCCACATCAACCTCGGCGGCCATCGTTTCGATATTGCCGGCGACGGCCGCGCCGTAGCCGCAGCGATAGGGATCGTCCTTGCCGGCAAGGGCGTCGGCGCCGTCGCCGTAAAGCACGAACTCGAGCGCGCCGAGCCCTTGCATGGCGACGCTCTTGTCCGCCAGTTGCGCCGGATCGGTGGCGGTCGGGTCCTTGCCGGCCAATGCCGCCTGCACCTGCTTCAGGCCGATACCCTTGCGGTCCGGCCAGTAGAGCATGCGCTCCAGCCGGTTGTTCTCCCTGATCGGCCCGAAAGCGATGATTTCAGCCGATGACCAGGCCTCCACCGTGGCCGAGAACTCGACACGCGCCGCCTCGAGGCTGCCTTGCGACGGCGCATTGCACAGCGTCCGCATGGCCTTGGTCAAGCTGCCGGCATGGTCGTGCAGGCTGGCATAGGCAGGGCGGATAAAGCCATCGATCGCCCGCTGGATGACAGCGGAGGCCTTCACCTCGGCCGATGCCGGGGAAACGCCAAACAGCGCCAGGGGAAGGAGGAGAGCAACCGCAAGACGCTTCGACATCACAGGGACTCCAGGAATTTGACCAGCGCATCGCGATCGGCAGCATCGGCGGCGGCAAAGCGGTCGCGCGCCTTCTGCCCCTCGCCGCCATGCCACAGGATCGCCTCGGCGAGGGTGCGGGCGCGCCCGTCATGCAGGAAGAACATATTGCCGTTGACCGTCCCGGTCAGGCCGATGCCCCACAGCGGCGGCGTGCGCCATTCGCTGCCGGTCGCGTCGCCGACAGGCTGTCCATCGGCGAGGCCCGGCCCCATGTCATGCAGCAGGAAGTCGGAATAGGGCCAGATCAACTGGAAGGCCTGCGCCTTGTTGGGCGTGCCGCGCAAGGTGACGAATTTCGGCGTATGGCAGGAAATGCAGCCCATCTCGTAGAACTGCTTCTTGCCTGCCAGCACCTGGCGGTTATCGATGTCACGCCGGGCCGGCACGGCAAGGTTCTGCGAATAGAAGGTGACGAGATCCATGACCGGCGGCGGCGCCTCGACCGGGCCGAGCCGCTGCTGCACGCCGTTCGGCATGGCAAGGCAGGCCTTTTCGGCCTCCGTGCAGTCGCCCCAATGTTTCGGCGCCTCCGGCGTCGAGATGCCGATGTCGCCGGCAAAGGCCTCCGCCGCCTGCTCGCGGATCGACGCGGTCTGCGCCTTCCAGCCGAAGCGGCCCAAAGTCACCTCGCCGCTCAACTCATCACGCACAATATTCGGCCGGCCGAAGATACCGTCGGCGTCGCGATCGTCCCGATCGACATGGGCGAGGATGTCGGCGGGCGCGATCTGCTCGATCAGGCCAAGGCCGATCATCGGCGGCGTCAGGCGCGGCGACAGCGTGGTGCGCGGATCGAGCGGACCGTAGCCGAGGCCGTCGACGGAATAGCCCGGCTTGCGCAGTGAGACCACGGAGCCGCCGGCGAGCGTCACCTTCTCTTCCTGGTAGTCGACGCGCATGCGGCCTTCGCCCTTGAGGCCAGCTACCGCCAGCCCCTGCAGTTGCGAGCCGTAGACCGGATCGGGGAAGTTTAGCAGCTTGTGACCGGCAAGCTCGGCTCTCTCTTGCTCGCTGCTTGCATCGCGCGCCAGGCGCAGGAACATCGAGGTGGTGCCGGCGCCACCTGCCGGCGGGCGGCCGCGGCCGTCCTTCAGATGGCAATTCTGGCAGGCGCGCTCGTTGAACAGCGGCCCAAGCCCGTCCGATGCCTGCGTCGAGGACGGCGAAGACACCCAGTTCTTGCGGAAAAGCGCATTGCCGAGCTTGAAGTTGCCCTCCTCCTCGAAGGTGATGTTGGCGGCGGGCTGGGAGAAGGCGTCGCGGTTGACGTCCTTGCGCGACGTGCCGGCGCCACCCTGCATCAGCTCGAATGACTCGGGTTTGGAGAAGTCCGCGGTTGGCCTGGTGACGGCGATGACGCGCGCCAGGTCCTTTGGCGTCAGATCGCTGCGCGTGGCGGCAAGGTCTGCGGGCAGCGGGTCTCCAGCCAGCGCTGAAGCGGTGGCCATCACGGAAATGAGAGAAAGCCCGCGAACCAGCCAGGCCAGCGAGCTTTCCCTGGAAGGCGAGGAAGGCGAGCCTTCGGCCCACCGCGAGCGGCGCAGGAAATCTAGGCGGCGCCGCATTCCCGCATGTCCTTACTCCGCCTCGTTGGCCGAGTCGGCATTGAGCTGGCCGTATTTCTCCTCGCCGATCGAGGCGAGCAGGTCGAGCTGCGTCTCGAGGAAGTCGATGTGACCTTCCTCGTCGGCAAGCAGTTCCTCGAACAGTTTCATCGACACGTAGTCGCCGGCCTCCTGGCAGATCTCGCGCGAGCGCTTATAGGCGGTGCGCGCGTCATACTCGCCGGCAAGATCGGATTCGAGCACTTCCTTCACGTTCTGGCCGATGCGCAGCGGCGCCACGGACTGCAGGTTCGGATGCCCCTCAAGGAAAATGATGCGGGCAACGAGCCGGTCTGCATGCTGCATTTCCTCGATCGATTCCGCCCGTTCCTTCTTCGCCAGCTTGGTGTAGCCCCAGTCTTCGAGCAGGCGATAGTGGACCCAGTACTGATTGACGGCCCCCAGCTCCAGAAACAGGGCCTCGTTAAGCCGCTCGATGACCTGCGGTTCGCCTTTCATGGGTTCTGCTCCCGTATTGGCCGCGCAAGCCTCTGACGCGGTCCAGGTGTGAAACGATGTCGGCGCCGCTCGCCTCAGAGCGGGCGTGGTAGTGCTCGGTGACCCGAATGATCGTTTCCACCACATTTGGGAAGCAGCCGCAACAGCGACCGCGCTTGCGCATGGCATGATAGACCTTGGCCGGCACGATGAGCTGCCAGGGATCCTCATCCAGCAGCCCTACGATCGTCTGCTCGATCTCCTTCTCGGTGATGATGTTGCAATGGCAGATCAGCATTCACTTGCCCTGGCTGACGGCGCCGCTCCGGCGCCGTTTGGCTTGTTTCTCATTCGAGCATGACCTTGTCCAAAAATCGGCTTCCACTTTTTAGGAGTATGCTCGCGCCTTACTTGAATACCTTGTCCGGCGCGTCGAGGCTGTCGGAGCCTTCGAAGGCGATGCTGTTGAGCTTCAGCGAGCCGACGGCGCGCTCGATCGACTTGGTCTGGTCGATCAGCGCATCGATCGCCGCCTGCACGGTGGCGTTGCCTTCGGTGTTGCCCTCGGCGATCTGCTGGTCATAGGCCTCGCCGGCCAGCGCGCGCGCCTTGATCGCTTGCATCTTGGCGACGGAGGCATCGAGCTTATCAGACAGCTCCTTGTCGATCGCCGGGTCGGCGACCTTGACCATGTCCGATACCGAAGGTCCGGAAACGACCGTGCCGTCGAGGCGCGTGTAGCTGGCGTGGTAGGCGGCGCGGATGCCGACGGCGTCATAGAGGTGCGAGTTGTAGGTGTTGTCCGAGAAGCAGTCGTGCTCCTCTTCCGGATCATGCAGCAGCAGGCCGAGCTTCATGCGCTCGCCGGCGAGTTCGCCATAGGACAGCGAACCCATGCCGGTGAAGATGGTCGAAATGCCGGCGTTGGCGTCGCCATCGACCAGGTTCTTGCGGGCGGCGCCGTCTTCCTTCCAGTTGTTGACCATCTCCCGCAGGTCGGAAACCAAAAGGCCGCTCGCCGACTTCAGATATTCGGCGCGGCGGTCGCAATTGCCGCCGGTGCAGTTGGCGAGGTCATAGTCCGTGTAGGGCCGCTCGCCGGCGCCGGGACCGGTGCCGTGCAGGTCCTGGCCCCAGAGCAGGAACTCGATGGCGTGATAGCCGGTCGCGACATTGGCCTCGACGCCGTCGGCCTCCTGCAGCGTGCCGGAAAGGAATTCCGGCGACAGCTTCGAGGCGTCGACCTTCTTGCCGTTGATCTCGATCTCCTTGCTGGCGATCACATTGGCGGTGTAGAGCGAATTGGTGTCGGACTCACTGCCGTAGCTCTTGGCGACATAGTCGATCAGGCCTTCGTCCAGCGGCCAGGAATTCACCTTGCCTTCCCAGTCGTCGACGATCTTGTTGCCGAAGCGGTAGACCTCGGTCTGCTGGTAGGGAACGCGCGATGCCTTCCAGGCTTCGCGAGCGGCGTTCAGCGTGTCCGCCGAAGGCTTGGCGAGCAGCGCGTCGACGGCCTTGTCGAGGGCCTGCGCCGTGGTTAGCGAATCCTCGTATTTGGCGAGTGCGATGTCGGCATAGGTCTTGATGACCGCCTTGGCGTCGGTTTCGGCCTTGGCCGGCAGCACAAACACCGCCGCCGTCAGCGCGGCAGTCGCGCAGATCGCAGCGACCCTGCCGCCATTACGTGCTGTCATCATCGTTCTCCAGTTCCTTGGGAATTCGCTAAATGGCGCGCGTGCCAGCCCGTGACGAGGCATGGGCATGCCGCCGGGCACAACATGGACCGCGCCGTTGCGCGGTTCGTGGAAGACAGACACCGAAATGCCTCCAATCGAAAGGGTTCAAGGCCCAGACATCAAAGGATGCGCTTGCCGCGCGAGCCTCCATAAAGCGGCGAAGGGGCTGGAAGTCAACAGGTCCACCCAAGAAAATTCAATTGAAACAACTGTTTAGAATAATTCTAAACTACAACTATCAACTTTAAGCCTTTGCCGATGCGACGTAATCATGGAATGCGGCGATTGACAGGCGACCATTCCGGGTGCGACCCGGACCGGGGCTCTTGCGACGGCGGCAGACAATCGCCACGTGGCGGAATATCCTAGATTTGGGCGCAAAAAGGGCTGCGATGAAGAACGGGGTGGTCATTGTCGGTGCGGGTCACGCTGGCGTGCAGGCGGCGGCGAGCCTGCGCGAGGAGGGTTACGACGGCCCGGTCATCCTGATTGGCGACGAGAGCGAACTGCCCTACCACAAGCCGCCGCTTTCGAAGACCTTCATCAAGGACCCAGACGCAAAGCCGCAGCCCCTGCGCGGCGAAGCCTTCTATTCAGGCAGCGCCATCGACTACCGGCCGGGCGTCCGCATCGAGGCCATCGAAGCCGACGCCCACAGGCTGAGGGTATCGGGCGGCGGATCGCTCGCCTTCGATCACCTTGTCCTGGCGACCGGCGCCCGGCCGCGCCTGCTCAAGCTGCAGGGCTCGGAGCTCTCCGGCGTGGTGTCGCTGCGATCGCTCGCCGATGCGCGGCTGATCCGCGAGCTCAGCGCCCAATGCGAGGATGTCGTCATCCTCGGCGGCGGCTTCATCGGGCTCGAGATCGCCGCGACGCTGCGCGCGGCCGGGCGCAATGTCGCTGTGGTCGAAGCCGTCGACCGGCTGCTCGGGCGGGCCGTGGCGCCGGTCATCGCCAGCCATGTCAGGCAGCGCCTGGAAGCGATCGGCGTGCGGATCCATACCGGCACCACCGTTGTCGGCCTGGAGGGCAAAGGCGGCCGCGTCTCGGCCGCGATCATCTCCGGCGGCGAAAGGCTGCCGGCACAGATGGTCATCATCGGTATCGGCGTGGTGCCCAATGTCGAACTGGCCGAGACCGCCGGCATCACGGTCGCCAACGGCATCCGCGTCGACCAGCAGATGCGCAGCTCGGCGCCGGATATCCTCGCCATCGGCGATGCGGCCTCCTACCGGCACTGGTTCACCGGCGCCGATGTGCGGCTGGAATCGGTGCAGAACGCCACCGACCAAGCGCGGCTCGCCGCGCGCACCATCCTTGGCCATGCCGACGCCTATTCGGCAGTGCCGTGGTTCTGGTCGGATATCGGCGACATGAAGCTGCAGATGGTCGGACTGACCTCAGGCGGCGACAGCCATGTCGTGGCGGGCGACCTCACCGAGAACAAGTTCTCGATCTATCACTATGCGGGCAGCCGGCTGCTCGGCATCGAATCCGTCAACCGCCCCGGCGATCATATGCTCGGCCGCAAGATGCTGGGGGCCGGCTTTTCGCCCGCACCGCAGGCCGTTGCCGGCGGGCCCGATGCGATGAAGGCGGCGCTGGCCGCGTTTCAGGAGGAGCCCGCCAGGGCAACCGGTTAGGCGACACGTGCCTCGCGGATCGAGCTTTCCAGAATGTCCAGTGCCTCGTTCATGACGCTATCCTGGATGGTGATCGGCGACAGGAAGCGGATGACGTTGCCGTAGACGCCGCAGGTGAGCAGGATCAGGCCCTTGTCGAGCGCCTTGAGCCGCACCGCATTGGCGATTTCGGCCGAGGGCAGGCCCTTTTTCACATCGTTTAACTCGACCGCGTTCATGAAGCCGGGACCCCTGATGTCGACGATCTCCGGCACGTCCTCGCGGATCGACTGCAGTCGCTGTTTCAGCCTGCTGCCCAGCGCATTGGCGCGGTCGCAGAGCTTTTCCTCCTCGATGACGTCGAGCACGGCGTTGGCCGCGGCGACGCCGATCGGGCTGCCGCCATAGGTGCCGCCAAGTCCGCCAGGGCCGGGCGCATCCATGATCTCGGCGCGTCCAGTGACCGCCGACAGCGGGAAGCCACCGGCCAGGCTCTTGGCCATGGTGGTAAGGTCGGGCGCGACGTCATGATGCTCCATGGCGAACATCTTGCCGGTGCGGGCAAAGCCGGTCTGCACCTCGTCGGCGATCAGCAAAATGCCATGCTGGTCGCAGACCTTGCGCAGCGCAGTCATGAAATCGCGCGGCGCCTCATAGAAGCCGCCCTCGCCCTGCACCGGTTCGACGATGATGGCGGCGACGCGGGCGGGATCGACGTCGGCCTTGAACAGCCTGTCGAGGGCGGCGAGCGAATCGGCGACCGTTACGCCATGCAGCGCCACCGGGAACGGCGCGTGGAAGACATCGGCCGGCATGGCGCCGAAGCCGACCTTATAGGGCACCACCTTGCCGGTCAGCGCCATGCCCATGAAGGTGCGGCCGTGGAAGCCGCCGGAAAAGGCGATGACGGCCGGGCGGCCGGTGGCGTTGCGGGCAATCTTGACGGCGTTCTCCACCGCCTCTGCGCCGGTGGTGACGAAGATCGTCTTCTTGTCGAACTTGCCGGGCAGCAGGCCATTCAGACGCTCGGCCAGCCTGACATAGCTCTCATAGGGCACGACCTGATGGCAGGTGTGGGTGAAGCGATCGAGTTGCGCCTTGACCGCCTCGATCACCTTGGGATGGCGGTGGCCGGTGTTGACGACGGCGATGCCGGACGCGAAGTCGATGTAGCGGCGGCCCTCGACATCCCAGATTTCCGAGTTCTCGGCGCGATCGGCATAGATCTGCGTGGTCATGCCGACGCCGCGCGAGATCGACTGGTTCTTGCGTTCGGAAATGGCTGAATTCTTCATCTCGTCCCTCATCGGGCCATCCCTCATCGAGATAGGGGCCCGTTCTCGTTTGATGCCGTTGAAATCCGTTCTGGCCCCATTTCAGCTTTTCCTCAAGCCCACACCAGTGCCGGTCGATTGGGCCTGCCGTCACGCGGTTCCCCTAATTTGACCAGTCCGCCCATACGCGTACGACAGAGGTTTCCTTTTTGGGGGGATCGATTATCCTCGCGATTGTCCGCGGCATCCGTCGCAGGGAGCGGCCCGCGCGGTTGAGGGAACCATGAGCAGGAACGCGACACCTTCCGCCCCGACGCTTCCGGTCAACGCCTTCAATCTGTTGTCTTTTCCTGGCTCCACGATGCTCGTCTGCGCCTTGGCGGGACTGGCGCTCGCCGGGTGCCAGAAACAAGAGGCGGCGGCAAAGAAGTTGCCGATCATGGTGCGCGCCGAAACGGTCAGGATCGCCGACTACGCGCCACGGACCTCGCTGACCGGCGTGATCGCCGCGCGCACGCTGAACAACCTATCTTTCCGGGTCGGCGGCCGGATCGCCGAGCGGCTCGTCGATGTCGGCCAGCATGTCGACAAGGACGCGGTGCTGGCCCGCATCGATCCGCAGGAGCAGGAATCCGACCTGCGCTCGGCACAGGCCAACCTCGATGCGGCGCAGGCGCAGTTGACGCAGGCCGCCGCAGCCTTCGAGCGCCAGAAGATCTTGCTCGGCCAGGGTTTCACCACGCGGCGCGACTATGACACGGCGGATCAGACGCTTAAGGTGGCGCAAGGCAGCGTCAATGCCGCGCAAAGCGCGTTCGCGAATGCCAAGGAGAACTTGTCCTTCACCGAGCTCAAGGCCGGTGCGGCGGGCTTCATCACCGCCCGCCAGGTCGAAGCCGGGCAAGTGGTGCAGGCGGCGCAGACCGTCTTCACCATCGCCGAGGACGGCGATCGCGACGCGGTGTTCAACGTCCAGGAAACGCTGGTCGCGCGGACGCCGCAAACGCCGGCGGTGACGATCACGCTCTTGTCCGACCCGCAGGTCAGGGCGATGGGCAAGGTGCGCGAGATCTCGCCGGCGGTCGATCCGGCTTCGGGATCGATCCGGGTCAAGGTCGCCATTCCCGACACGCCCGCCGCCATGCCGCTGGGCGCGGCCGTGATCGGCTCGGCCAGCGCCAAGCCGATCAAGGCGATCCTGCTGCCCTGGCAGGCGCTGACCTCGACTGACGGCAAGCCGGCGGTCTGGGTGGTAGACCCATCGAGCAAGGCGGCTGCGACGACACCGGTCGAGGTGCTGGCCTATGATTCCGGCGTGGTCGTCATCAGCAGAGGGCTGGAGGCCGGCCAGAGCGTCGTCACCAATGGCGGCCAGTTGCTCAGCCCCGGACAGGCGATCGAGATCGCGGGAGCAGGCCAATGAAAAGGCTGCCGCGCATGCTTGTGCCCGCCCTGCTGTTGCTTGCGCCGCTTGCCGGCTGTTCGCAATCGGAAGACAAGCCGCCGGAGATCATCCGGCCGGTGCTGTCGGTGGTGATCGAGCCGCGCACCATCCAGACCTTCGGCTTCGCCGGCTCGATCGAGCCGCAAGTCAGCGCCGACCTCTCCTTCCGCCTGCTCGGCCGTGTCGTCGCCCGCGACGTCAAGGTCGGCGACATCGTCACCAAGGGCACGACGATCGCAGCCCTCGACCCGACGGCGCTGGAGCTTGCGGTGCAGGCGGCCAAGGCCGAGCTTTCCAACGCCGAGGCGCAGTTCGCCAACGCCGCCGCCAGCGAGGAGCGCCAGCGCCAGCTGCTGGCCGCCGCCAACACCACCCAGGCCGTCTTCGATGCCGCGCAGCAGGCGCGCAAAGCGGCCGAGGCCGGCGTCGAGCGGGCCAAGGCCTCGCTTGCCAAATCGCAGGAGCAGCTCGGCTATGCGCGCCTGTTCTCGGATTTCGACGGCGTCGTTACCGCCGTCGGCGCCGAGGTCGGCCAGACCGTGTCGCCCGGCCAGACGGTGGTCACCGTGGCGCGCTCGGACCTGCGCGAGGCGGTGGTAGACATCCCCGACCGGCTCACCGGCGATCTCGCCGCCGGCACGCCGTTCCAGGTCATCCTGCAATCGCTGCCGACCATCCAGACCGAGGCCAAGCTGCGCGAGATGGCGCCGCAGGCCGAGGGCTCGACCCGCACCCGCCGTGTCCGGCTGACGCTCACCGACCCGCCGATAGCGTTCCGGCTCGGCTCGACGGTGACGGCGACGCGCATGACCAAGGTCACGCCGACGATCGAACTGCCGCTATCGGCGCTGCTCGAGAAGGACGGGGCCGCCAAGGTCTGGATCGTCGACCCGAAGACGTCGAGCGTCAGCGCGCACGAGGTGAAGGTGGCCGCCAAAAGCGCCGCCACCTTCACCGTCACCGAAGGGCTCGAGGCTGGCATGCGCGTCGTCACCGCGGGCGTCCACAGCCTCACCGAGGGTCAGCAGGTCAAGCTACAAGAAGGGGGAGCCATATGAAGGGCTTCAACCTCTCCGACTGGGTGCGCAACATGGTCAACGACATCTGGTCGCAGTTCCCGCAAGGCGTGGTCGGGCCGTTCTTCAACGACCGTTTCGGCGACGTTTACGGCAACATCTACGCCTTCACCGCCGACGGGCTGACGCCGCGCCAGCTGCGCGACTATGTCGAGGATGTCCGCACCAAGATCCTGACCGTGCCGAACGCCGGCAAGGTCGACCTTGTCGGCGCCCAGGACGAGGCGATCTACCTCGAATTCTCGACCCGCCAGATCGCAGCACTCGGCCTCAACCAGCAGGCGATCGTGGCCAGCCTGCAGGCGCAGAACGCGATCACGCCGTCCGGCGTCATCCAGTCCGGACCGGAGCGCATCAGCGTGCGCGTGGGCGGCCAGTTCACCTCGGAAGAGAGCCTGCGCGCCATCAACCTGCGCGTCAACGACCGCTTCTTCCGGCTGAGCGACGTGGCGACGATCAGGCGCGGCTATGTCGACCCGCCGACGTCGCTGTTCCGCTTCAACGGCCAGGATGCCATCGCGCTCGCCATCGGCATGAAGCCCAACGCCAATCTGCTGCAGTTCGGCGAGGCCTTGCACGAGGAGATGAACAAGGTGCTGGCCGACCTGCCGGTCGGCGTCGGCGTGCATCTGGTCGCCGACCAACCGGTGATCGTCGAGGAAGCGGTATCGGGCTTCACCCGCGCCCTGTTCGAGGCGGTGGCCATCGTGCTTGCCGTGTCTTTCATCAGCCTCGGCATGCGCGCCGGCTTCGTCGTGGCGCTGTCGATCCCGCTGGTACTCGCCATCACCTTCACCGTCATGGCCTATCTCGGCATCTCGCTGCAGCGCATCTCGCTGGGCGCGCTGATCATCGCGCTCGGCCTGCTGGTCGACGACGCCATGATCGCGGTCGAGATGATGGTGGCGCGGCTGGAGGTCGGCGACAACCTGCGCAAGGCGGCGACCTACGTCTACACCTCGACCGCCTTCCCGATGCTGACCGGCACGCTGGTGACGGTCGCCGGCTTCATCCCGATCGGCCTCAACAACAGCGCCGCCGGCGAATACACCTTCACGCTGTTCGTCGTCATCGCCGTGTCGCTGCTGGTGTCATGGATCGTGGCGGTGCTGTTCGCGCCACTGCTCGGCGTCACCATCCTGCCGGCGACGATGAAGGCCAAGCATCATGACCAGCCCGGACGCTTCACCTCGATGTTCCGGCGCGTGCTGGTCCTTTCGGTGCGCCGGCACTGGCTGACCATCATCGCGACGGTGCTGCTGTTCGCGGCCTCCATCGCCGGCTTCGGCCTCGTCCAGCAGCAGTTCTTCCCGCCGTCCGACCGGCCGGAGCTGATCGTCGACTGGAACCTGCCGCAGAATTCATCGATCACCGAGACGCGCGACCAGATGGAGCGCTTCGAAGGGCGCGCGCTGGTCGGCAATCCCGATATCGACCATTTCTCATCCTATATCGGCCAGGGCGCGGTGCGCTTCCTGCTGGCTTATGACGTGCAGCCGGCCAATCCCTATTTCGGCCAGACGGTCATCGTCACCAAGAGCATCGAGGCGCGAAACCGGGTCAAGCCGGCGCTGGAAAAGCTGCTGCGCGAGGAGTTCGTCGGCACCGATGCCTTCGTCAAGCCGCTCGAGCTCGGGCCGCCTGTCGGGCGCCCGGTGCAGTACCGTGTCGGCGGTCCCGACATCCAGACGGTGCGGGACCTGGCGCAGGAGTTCGCCGGCATCATCTCCGCCAACCCGCAGCTGGCGGCGCCCACTTTCGACTGGAACGAGCCGCAGCGTGTGCTCAGGGTCGATGTGCTGCAGGACAAGGCGCGCCAGCTCGGCATCACCTCCTCCGACATCGCCAGCGCGCTGAACAGCACGGTCGGCGGCGCCACCATCACCCAGCTGCGCGACGCCACCTATCTGATCGATGTCGTGGCGCGCTCGCGCGAGGCCGATCGCAGCTCGGTCGCAACGCTCCAGAACATGCAATTGCCAACCGGGACCGGCGATGCCATCCCGCTCGCCGCGGTCGCCAACATACGCTACGAGCTCGAGCAGCCGACGGTCTGGCGGCGCGACCGGATACCGACCATCACCGTGCGCACCGGTCTGGTCGGCGACGTGCTGCCGGCCACTGTCGTCAACGAGCTGAAGCCGTCGGTCGACGCCTTCATCGCCAAGCTGCCGCCGGGCTATTCGGTCGAAACCGCGGGCTCGGTCGAGGAAAGCGCCAAGAGCCAGGGGCCGATCGCGGCGGTCGTGCCGTTGATGCTGTTCGTCATGGCGACCATCCTGATGGTGCAATTGCAAAGCTTCCAACGCCTGTTCCTGGTCGTGGCAGTGGCGCCGCTCGGCCTGATCGGCGTGGTGGCGGCACTGGTGCCGAGCGGCGCGCCACTCGGCTTCGTCGCCATCCTCGGCGTGCTGGCGCTGATCGGAATCCTGATCCGCAACTCGGTGATCCTGATCGTGCAGATCGAGGACCTGGTCGCCGAAGGCAAGGACCGCTGGGCCGCCGTCATCGAGGCGACCGAGCACCGCATGCGGCCGATCGCGCTGACGGCCGCGGCCGCCAGCCTGGCGCTGATCCCGATTGCGCGCGAAGTGTTCTGGGGACCGATGGCCTACGCGATGATGGGCGGCATCATCGCCGGCACCGCGATCACGCTGCTGTTCCTGCCGGCGCTTTACGTGACGTGGTTCCGCATCAAGGAGCCGAAAGACCGGCGGCAAGACGGCGTGCATAGCGAGACGGTGTCAGAGAGTGGTGCGGCGCATTTGTGAGTCAAGTTGCGCGGCACAGAAGCTACGCCCTCACAAACCCCTCACTCGCCCTCAGCAGATTGCGCGTATAATCCTCACTCACACGGTGGCCGATCAGCTGGCTCGCCGTCAGCGTCTCAACCGCCTCGCCGTTCTGCATCACCATCAACCGCTCGCACATATGGGTGATGATGGCGAGGTCGTGGCTGACCATCAGGAAGGTCAGCTTGCGCCGTCGCCGCACCTCTTCGAGCAGGTTTAGCACCTCCGCCTGTACCGAGGCATCGAGAGCCGAGGTCGGCTCGTCGAGCAAAAGGATCGAGGGCTCAAGGATCAGCGCGCGGGCAATGGCGACGCGTTGGCGCTGGCCGCCGGAGAGCTGGTGTGCGTAGCGAAAGCGGAAGCCGTTGCCGAGACCGACCTCGTCCAGCGCGCGTTCGATGCGCTTCTCGCCATCGGCAAAACCATGGATGGCGAGCGGCTCCTGCAGCAGGCGGTCGACCGTCTGGCGCGGATGCAGAGAGCCGTAGGGGTCCTGGAAGACCATCTGCACCTCGCGGTAAAAGGCTTTTTCACGAGTCTTGCCGAGGGTCTTGCCGTTGACGGTGATGGTGCCCGAAGAGGCGGGCGCCAAGCCTGTGATCGCCCTGAGCAGCGTCGACTTGCCGGAGCCGCTCTCGCCGACCAGCCCGTAGGACTCGCCCTCCCTGACCTCGAGGCTGACGCCCTTCAGCGCGCGAAACCGGTCGAAGATCACCTCCAGCCTGTCGACGGAAAGCGCCGCGGTCATGCCGCCCACTCCGGCTTGCGGTCGAGCACCGGCAGCGGGTGACGCTCGAAGCCGATCCTCGGCATGCAGTTGAGCAGACCGCGCGTATAGGGGTGCCGGGCGTCGCGCAGCTCCGAAGCCTTGAGCTGCTCGACCACCTTGCCGTCATACATGACGATCACGCGGTCGCAGAAGGACGAGACCAGCCGCAGATCGTGCGAGATGAAGATCAGGCCCATGCCGCGCTCGGCGACCAGCTTGTCGAGGATGTTCAGCACGTCGAGCTGCACGGTGACGTCGAGCGCCGAGGTCGGCTCGTCGGCGATCATCAGCTCCGGCCCGGCAATCAGCATCATGGCGATCATGGCGCGCTGGCCCATGCCGCCCGAAACCTCATGCGGGTGGAGGTCGAAAACGCGCTTAGGATCGCGGATCTGCACCGCCTCCAGCATGGCCAGCGCCCGCTCGCGCGCCTCGGCCTTTGAGACCCTCTCATGCGTGCGCAGTGTCTCGACGATCTGGCGGCCGATGCTCATCACCGGATCGAGCGAATATTTCGGATCCTGCAGGATCATCGCGATGCGGTTTCCGCGCAGCGCCCGGCGCTGGCGCGGCGCTATGGAGAGCAGATCGATACCGTCGAAGGCGAGCTTGTTCGCCGAGACCTCGGCCTGCGGCGCGGTAACGCCCATGATGGCGCGGCCGGTCTGCGACTTGCCGGAACCGCTCTCGCCGACGATGCCCAGTCGCTCGCGGCCAAGCGAGAAGGTGACGCCGCGCACGGCCTCGACCAGGCCGGTGCGGGTCGGGAAAGTGACACGCAGATCGTCGACCTCAAGAAGCGTGCCCTTGTCGCTCTTGTTGCCGCTCATTGGTCGCCGCTCCTTGGATCGAGCGCGTCGCGCAGGCCGTCGCCGAGCAGGTTGAAGCCGAGGCTGACGATGAGGATGGCGGCACCCGGTGCCGCGGCAACCCACCACTGGTCGAGGATGAAGCGCCGGCCGGACGCGATCATCGCGCCCCATTCGGGCAGCGGCGGCTGCGCGCCGAGGCCGAGGAAGCCGAGGCCGGCGGCTGTCAGGATGATGCCGGCCATGTCGAGCGTCACGCGAATGATCAGCGAAGAGATGCAGAGCGGCATGATGTGGCGCAGCAC
>NZ_RZSG01000259.1:0-7450 GCF_003997725.1 Mesorhizobium sp. M4A.F.Ca.ET.050.02.1.1 | reverse complement strand
GTGGCCATCGATGCGGCCCTGCGACGCGCCGTCGCAGGGCCGCATCGATGGCCACAATCGCCTCCGCCGGCACGGTTCGCGCCGGCTCGGCGATGGCCTGGGTGCGGGTCGTTCCGGAAAAATGCTCGACGAGCAGCCTGGCATCCAGCGTCGGATCGGCCACGCCGGCGGCGGCCAGACGTTGCCGCGCCTCCCGCAGCAGCGGCCCGAGCGTGCCGGGCAAAATGTCAGCCATCGAGGCCAATGTCGGCGAGCAGTTTCGACTGGTGGTCGGAGATCAGCGCGTCGACGACCTCGTCGAGCTCGCCCATCATCACCCGGTCGAGCTTGTAGAGAGTGAGGTTGATGCGGTGGTCGGTGAGGCGGCCTTGCGGGAAGTTGTAGGTGCGGATGCGCTCCGAGCGGTCGCCCGAGCCAACCTGCGACTTGCGCGATTCCGAGCGCTCCTCGTCCGCCCTGCTGCGTTCGAGGTCATAGAGCCGCGCCCGCAGGATCTGCATGGCGCGCGCCCGGTTCTGGTGCTGTGACTTTTCCGCCTGCACCACCATGATGCCGGTCGGCAAATGGGTGATGCGCACCGCCGAATCGGTGGTGTTGACGTGCTGGCCGCCGGAACCCGATGCGCGCATCGTGTCGATGCGGATGTCTTCGGCCCGGATCTCGATGTCGACCTCCTCCGCTTCCGGCAGCACGGCGACGGTCGCCGCCGAGGTGTGGATGCGCCCGCCAGCCTCGGTCGCCGGCACGCGCTGCACCCGGTGCACGCCGGACTCGAATTTCAGATGCGCGAACACGCCTTTGCCCGACACCGAGGCGATGATTTCCTTGTAGCCGCCGACCTCGCCGTCGCTTGCGGAGACCACTTCGAAGCGCCAGCCGCGCGAGGCGGCGTAGCGCTCATACATGCGAAACAGGTCGCCGGCGAACAACGCCGCCTCGTCGCCGCCGGTGCCGGCGCGGATTTCCAGAATGGCGTTCTTGTCGTCGGCGGCATCCTTGGGCAGGAGCAGGATCTGGATGTCTTTCCGCAACGTCTCGATGCGGTCCTCGACTTGCGGAAGGTCGGCCTCGGCGAGCGCCCGCATCTCGGCATCGGTGCCCTTGTCGGCGAGCATCGCCTCGAGGTCGGCCTGTTCCTGCTCGGCTGCGCGCAGCGCCCGGATCTTGGCTACCATCTCCTGGATGTCGGCGTATTCCGAGGCCATCCGGACATAGGCGTCCGCAGTCGGCCCGGCCGACATCTGCGCTTCGAGCATCTCGAAACGCTTCACGACTTGATCCATGCGGTCGCGCGGCAGGTTGATCATGGGCTTGGAACTTCGATCGAATTCACATCAGGGCGAGTCGAAAATGGCGAATTTGGAGAACCGGAGCGGAATGTACATTTAGGTACATGAGCACCGGAAGCGCAGAAAATCGACATTTGCAGACCGCCCTCACGTGAATCTAGAGCGGAATCGAGCGGTCGTCGGCAAAGGCTTGCAGCAGGGCGCGCATCGGCAGCCCCTGCGCCGGCGCCATCAGATTGTCGGCGAAGAAGGCTTGCAATTCGTCCAGCGGCAATTCGGTCAGCATCGCCTTGACCGGGCCGATCGAAGCCGGCGACATCGAGATCGAGCGATAGCCGAGGCCGATCAGCGCCATTGCGGATATGGGTTTTCCGGCCAGTTCGCCGCACAGCGTCACCGGCGTGTGGTTGCGCACGCCGGCGTCGGCGATCGTCTTCAGAACCCGCAGGAACGGCGCCGACAGCGTGTCGAAGCGGTCCGACAATTGCGTGTTGCCGCGATCGACCGCCATGACGAACTGGAACAGGTCGTTGGAGCCGACCGAGACGAAGTCCACCGCCTTCATCAGTTCGTCTAGCTGAAACAGCAGCGACGGCACTTCCAGCATGGCGCCGAGCTTCAAGCTGGTCGGCAGATGGTGTGCAAAGCGCGACAGGTGCCTGACCTCTCGGTCGATGATCTCGCGCGCCTGCGCGATCTCGCCGAGCTCCGTCACCATCGGCAGCATCAGCTTGAGCTCTCGGCCGCCGCAGGCCTTGAGCAAGGCACGGATCTGCGTCCTGAGCAGACCCGGGCGGTCGAGGGTGAGCCGGATCGCCCGCCAGCCGAGCGCCGGGTTCTCCTCCTGCAACGCCCCCTTGAAGTAAGGCAGCACCTTGTCGCCGCCGATGTCGATGGTGCGAAAGGTCACCGGCTTGCCGCGCGCGGCATCGAGCACGTCGCGATAGAGCCGCTCCTGCGCCTCGGCGCGCGGAAAGGTCGAGGCGACCATGAACTGCAGCTCGGTGCGGAACAAGCCGATTCCGGCCGCGCCCGACTCGGCAAGCTGCGGCAGGTCGACAGCAAGCCCGGCATTCATCAGCAGATCGACAGCAACACCGTCCTTGGTCACCGACGGCTTCTTGCGCAGCTCGCGATAGACCTCCTGCCGCCGCGCGCGGAAGCGCACCTTCTCGGCATAGGCGGCTTCGAGGTCGGGCTGCGGCCTGAGGTGGATCGTGCCCTCCTCGCCGTCGACGATGATGGCGTCGCCGTTTTCCGCCATGGAAACGGCGCCCTTCATCTGTCCGGCGACGGGAATGCCCATGGCTCGCGCCACGATGACGACGTGGCTGGTCGCGGCCCCGTCCTCCAGCACGACGCCGCGCAGCTTGTCCCTGGGGTAGTCGAGCAGTTCGGCCGCGCCCATCGAGCGGGCGACGAGGATGGCATCCTTCGGCAGCGACGCCGCGACATCCTCCGGCCCGCGCCCCATCAGTTGGCGCAGCAGGCGGTTGGCAAGGTCATCGAAATCACTCATCCGCTCGCGCAGATAGGGGTCGGTCATGTGCAGCATGCGGGCGCGCATGTCGCTCTGCACCTTCTCCACCGCCGCTTCCGCCGTCAGGCCGTTGCGGATCGCCTCCTCCAGCCGGCGCACCCAGCCGCTGTCGTTGGCGAACATGCGATAGGCTTCGAGCACCTCGCGGTGTTCGCCCTCGAAGGCGACCTCGCGGCGCTCCAGCATGTCATCGATGGAGAGCCTGAGCGAGCCGAGCGAGGTCTGCAGCCGGCGGACTTCCTCCTCGCTGTCCTCGTTGAACAAATTAGTGACGACGATGCGCGGTTCGTGCAGCACGACATGGCCGAGCCCGACGCCTTCGTTGAAGGAAAGGCCGGTGAAGCTGACGGGGCGGCGCAGGTCGAGCTCCAGGCCCGGGCGGGTCAGCCTGGCGAGATCGCCGGTGGCGATCATCTCGGCGATGACCATTGCCGTCGTTTCCAGAGCCTCGACTTCATCGTCGCGGTAGTGGCGCATGGTCTTGTTCTGCACCACGAGCACGCCAAGCGTCCGCCCTGCCCTGAGCACTGGCACGCCGAGGAAGGAGTTGTAGATCTCTTCGCCGGTCTCCGGCAGGTAGGCGAAGGCCGGATGCTCCTGCGCGTTGGAGAGGTTGAGCGGCCGTGCGCTGGCGGCGATGGTGCCGACGAGACCCTGGCCGAGCCGCAACTGCGCCAGGTGGACGGCGTTCGGATTGAGACCTTCGGTGGCGTAGAGCTCGAGAACCGAATCAGCGCGCAGCACATAGAGCGAGCACACCTCGGCGACCATGTTGGAGGCGATGTCGCGCACGATGCGGTCGAGCCGCTCCTGCGGCTCCAGCGGCTCCTGCATGAGCTCGCGGAGCCGCTTCAGCAGAACGCGCGGGCCACTGGCCGTATCACGCATCGCGGCTTCTTCTCCAATAGAGTCCTTGCCGGCGCAGTTTCCGCCGCGCCCGGCACTCACGCAACAACTGATTCAGTCTTGCTATTGCTTATCCAGACCGTAGACGGAATGCAAAGTGCGAACCGCCAATTCGGTATACGGACCGTCGATCAGTATCGAAATCTTGATCTCGGAAGTGGTGATGGCGCGGATATTGATCGCCTTGTCGGCCAGCGCCTTGAAGGCGGTGGCGGCGACACCCGCGTGGCTGCGCATGCCGATGCCGATGACCGACACCTTCGACATGCCGGCTTCCGACTGCACCACGTCATAGCCGACATCGGCTTTTAGACGCTCCAGCACCGCAAGCGCCTTGTCGACGTCGCCCGACGGCACCGTGAAGGTCATGTCGGTGAACTTGCCGTCCTCGGAGATGTTCTGGACGATCATGTCGACATTGATGTTGGCTTCGGCCAGCGGCCCGAAGATGCCGGCGGCAACGCCGGGGCGATCGCCGACGCGGCGCAGCGAAATCTGCGCCTCGTCCTTGGCGTAGGCAATTCCGGTGACGACCTGCTGTTCCACGATCTCTTCCTCGTCGCAAATAAGCGTTCCGGGCGGATTGAGCAAATCCCCCATTCCGGGCGCGTCGGGATCGTCGAAGGACGACCGCACGAAGGTACGCACCCTGTGCACCATGGCAAGCTCGACCGAGCGCACCTGCAGCACCTTGGCGCCGAGCGAGGCCATTTCGAGCATTTCCTCGAAGGAAATCTTGGCCAGCCGCCGCGCCTTCGGCTCGATGCGCGGATCGGTGGTGTAGACGCCGTCGACATCGGTGTAGATGTCGCAGCGGTCGGCCTTGACCGCCGCCGCGATGGCCACGGCACTCGTGTCGGAGCCGCCGCGGCCCAGCGTCGCGATGCGGTTGTCCGGCCCGATGCCCTGGAAGCCGGCGATGACGGCGACCTGGCCCTCGCCGAAGCGCTTGATCAGGAAGGCGCCGTCGATGTCGAGGATGCGCGCCGCGCCATGCGCGTTGTCGGTCTTGATCGGGATCTGCCAGCCCTGCCATGAGCGGGCGTGCACGCCCATGTTCTGCAGCGTGATCGCCAGCAGGCCGGCCGTGACCTGCTCGCCGGAGGCGACCACGGCGTCATATTCGCGCGCGTCGTGCATCGGCGAGGCCTCGCGCGTCCAGCCGACCAGTTCATTGGTCTTGCCGGCCATCGCCGAGACCACGACGGCGACCTCATGGCCGGCGTCGACCTCGCGTTTGACATGGCGCGCCACGTTGCGGATGCGGGCGATGTCGGCGACGGACGTTCCGCCGAATTTCATCACGATGCGCGCCATGGAAACGAAATGCCTTTGACTGGATGCTGGGCCGTGGAGCCGAAAAAACACGCCGGCCAAGGCCGGGTGCTGAATGCGCGGCCTCCTTAGCCAAATGATCAGGATTTCGCAAGCATGGCGCGCAACAACGATTCGCATTGAAAATATCGGGGTTGCTGACAGATTTGAGCACCAGGTCATGCGATAGATGAACCTGGAAGCCCGACAACGAGGAGGATAGATGGCCGAGACCCTGGAAATCGTCACCTTCCGGTTGAAGCCCGGAACCGAAGCGGGCTTTGTCGCCGGCAACGGCCTGCTCAGCGACTGGCTGACGCGGCAGCCCGGTTTCCTCAGCCGCTGCCTGGCCAGGCAGGACAACGGCGGCTGGGTCGATCTGGTGCGCTGGCAAAGCCGCGAGCAGGCGCTTGCCGCCGCCGGCCGGATCATGGCGGAGATCGGCGATTGCGACGCCATGCGTGCCATCGATCCCGCCAGCGTCGACATGAAGCACCTGGCGGTCGCGCTCGCCAGTTGACCCGCCGTCGCGCCTGCCGACCGACGGCCAAGCTGCCGCGACTGAAGGATGTGGCCGGCGTCACCAGATGCGCCGCCGCGCATCGGTATGGCAGCTGTCGAGAAAAGCCGCCTTGACATTCGCGGCCCGGCAACCGACTTCCTAGCGTTCGAGGAGACCCGCCCCATGTCAGAACCCCGACGGTCGACGATCGATGCCGGAGAAGTGGAACGCTTCTCCGCGCTTGCCGCTGAATGGTGGAACCCGAACGGCAAATTCAGGCCGCTGCACAAGTTCAATCCGGTCCGGCTTGCCTACATCCGCGACCAGGTGGCGGCACGCTTTGGCCGCGATCCGCGCGCGGCGCGGCCGTTCGAGGGCCTGCGTTTTCTCGACATCGGCTGCGGCGGCGGGCTTTTGTGCGAGCCGATGGCCAGGCTCGGCGCCGAAGTGGTCGGCGCCGACGCTTCCGTCACCAACATCGAGGTGGCAAAGCTGCATGCGGCCGAGGTCGGCGTCAGTGTCGACTACCGCGCCACGACGGCGGAGGACCTCGCCGACGCCGGCGAGACATTCGACGTCATCCTCAACATGGAAGTGGTGGAGCACGTCGCCGACATCGACCTGTTCGTCGCCAAATGCGGCCAGATGGTCAAGCCCGGCGGCATCATGTTCGTCGCCACCATCAACCGCACGCTGAAGGCGCTCGGCCTTGCCATCATCGGCGCCGAATATGTGCTGCGCTGGCTGCCGCGCGGCACACACCAGTTCGGCAAGTTGGTGCGGCCGGAAGAACTGGAAAAGGCGCTTGGTGCTGCCGGCCTGACCATCATCGACCGCACCGGCGTCGTCTACCATCCGCTGGCCGACCGCTGGCAGCGGTCGAAGGACATGGACGTCAACTACATGGTGCTGGCCGAAAAGGGATCGGTCTGAGCGATCTCCTCGGCATCGATCTCGGAGCTCACGCTGCCTGACCCTGCAGCCTGGCACTGGTCTGGCTCTGCGCCCTGGTGGTGATGAACACGCCAGCGGTGATGATCATCGCACCCATCCAGGTCAGCAACTGGTAGTGCTCGCCAAGGAAGATCGTGCCGGCGAACAGGCCGACAGCAGCCGCGACGTAGCCGATCTGGCTGAGATAGACCGGGCCGCCGACCGCCTGCAGGCGGAAGAAGAAGGCAAACATCGCCGAGGCCGACGCCACCTGGCCGGCGACCACCAGCGGCACGCCGCTGAGCGGGACAAATGCGCTCTTGCCCAGCAAGGCCAGAATGCCTGCCAGCAGCAGCGTGGCCGAGGCCAGATGGCTGCCGACGGCAAGCTCGATCGGACCGGTCTCTTCGGGCCAGTCGACGGTGCGGTAGATATTGCCGGCGGCGAGGCTGACCGGGATCAGCAGCCCGACCGCCACCCAGAAGAACTCGGCCGGCTGGCCGGCCTCGCCGCGCGTGACCGCTACCATCACCGCACCGACGAAGCCGACGGCGATGCCGACGACACCGAGCAGATTCGGCCGCCTGACGCCGAGTAGGATCGAGAACACCAGCGTGACGACCGGCGACAGCGTGAACATGATGCCGGTGTAACCGGCGCCGAGATGCGGAATGGCCGAGAACATCAACAAATTGGGGAAGGCATAGGACACTGCCGCGGTGATGAAGAAATAGCGCAGCCTGTGTGCCGTCAGCCGAATACGCTCGCCGCGCAAAAGAAGCGCCAGCAACAGCACGCCGCCGGCGCCGAGCGAGATGACGAAGGCCCAGACCATGGCCGGCACACCGGCCGCCGTCGCCAGCTTGCCGAACGGCAGCGTCAGGCCGAGCAGGCTGCCGGTGACGACCAGCAGGCCGGCAGCCGAGTCCCAGAGAAATTTCATCAGATGGTCCCGTAGTTCAATCG
>NZ_RZSG01000258.1:0-7460 GCF_003997725.1 Mesorhizobium sp. M4A.F.Ca.ET.050.02.1.1 | reverse complement strand
CTGTCGATGACGTCGCGATCTGGAGGCCGGAGAAGGTCTTCACTGCGCCTGCAAGATTCGCAGCGACGCCGCTTGCGTCCTTGATGCTCGCACCGTTCGTCAGGTTGACCCCAGTGATGGCGAGCGCCGAGGTATTGGTGTCCGTCGATGCGACCGTTGTGCGGAAGTTGAGCGCGCTCGTTCCGGAGCCGCCGACATAGGTCGCGGTCGCGCCATTGTTGAGCGACAGGGTCGGCGTGCCCGACACCTTCACGGCCTCGTTGAAGCCGAGTGTCAGCGTGACCGTGTCGCCGACGTGCTCGGTGCCGGTTCCCGGCGAGGCTGTGGCCTGCGTCACCGCCGGCAGGACCGGATCGATCTGGAGCCCGGAGAACGTCTTCACCGCGCCTGAGAGGTTCGCCGCAACACCGGATGCATCCTTGATGCTCGCGCCGCTCGGGAGGTTGACCCCGGTGATGGCGAGTGCCGAGGTATCCTTGTCGGTCGAAGCGACCGTGGTGCGGAAGGTGAGCGCGCTGGTGCCCGAGCCACTGACATAGCTGGCCGTTCCGCCATCATTGAGCGACAGTGTGAGTGCGCCCGTGACGGTCACGGCCTTGTTGAAGGCGACCGTCATTGTGATGGCATCGCCGGCATGCTCGACTCCCGTTGCCGGTGACGCGGCGACCTGCGTCACCGCCGGCTGGATCGTTGGCGTCGTCGGGGACTGGGTCGATGATGTTGTCGATGGAGTGACGTTGGCACCCGTGACGGTGTCGCCGCTGCCCGCCTTCTGATAGAGCTGAACCTCATCGACCAGCATCTGCATCGAGGATGGCGTCGAGCCATCCAGAGCCGTATGCCATCCGCTAGCGTTCGAATTCGCGACCCCCAAGTTCATCATCAATTGCATCGGTTCATCCGGGATCGCGACCTGTGCGCTGGTCACCTGCGCCATCTGCTTCCCATCCAGATACCAGGTGATCGATTCACCGGGCACCCAGTTGATGCCGTACGTATGGAAGCCGGCCGTGAGGTTGATGCCGCTGTCGATGGTGTCGCCGACCCACCCCGACGGCCCGTGCAAGTGCCAGGAGAAATTCTGGTCTGCCGGCCCCGAGCCGGTAAATCCACCCTCCTGAATATCGAGCTCGAAATTGTCGCCGCTGCTGCCCGCGCCGTCGCCGGGCATCAGCCAGAGGCCTGGCCATGCGCCGTCGCCGCTCGGCGCCTTCATGCTGATCTGAAGATAGCCGCCATTGAATTCGAAGTTGCCATAGCTGCTGACGGCGCCGGACGTGATCGGGAATGTTTGTGTCACCCCTCCCTGATTGACGCCGCTGATGGGCTGCTTGATCGCCGTGAGATTCAAGGTCCCGTCGCTCACGGACACCTGGCTCGGCATATCGTAGTCGGCATTGTATGGGCCGCCCGGCGTACTTCCACCCGACCCATTGGTATTCCATGGCCAGCCGTCGGCAGCATTGCTGGTGATATAGGTATGCCAATCGCTGTCGAGAGTCGTACCGGAGAAGCTTTCCTCGTAGACGAGGTCGCTAGAGGTAAAGCCTGCGGGGGCGGAAAGAGTCATTCAGTGATCCTCTTTAGGCGTTGAAAACAGGGAACTTCCACTGCCGCGCATCGCCAAGGCGCGCGACATGTCGCATGCTCGCAGCTTGGCACCGCGAACGGATTTCAAGTGGCGGAGATTATTGTCGAGCGAGCCTAACGATGAGCTCGCCATCGGAGGCGGGTGTTGTCGACGGGAATGCTCGTCAGGCCTTCGCCCTTGAGCCCATAGACGGTGTCGCTGCCAACGCGCTCAAGGTGTTCGACGGTTCGAGCCGCGGCCGAATTGAGGTTGAGCGCACCTCTCCCAGCGGGCACGCCGCCGAGGTTGCTGTGTAGTATAGTCACAGTAGTTCCTTAGTTCATTGCGTCTTTTTTGTTTTTCATTCCACCCGCGCCCCTAAGTAAACACAGGCATTTCCGCTTTTTTACTTATTCACCCACGCCGCCTTGTACCTGCATGTATTGATCATTCAAAGGCGATGTACGTGACCCAGGCGGACCTTAGCACGGTTTGCGGCGAGAATGAGGCTTGGTTAACGATTATTCACACATTACTAATATAACTTATTAACACATTCTAATACGGAAAGTGATCGAACAGCCGCGCCGAGGCGGCCTTCCGGATGTCCTCCCAAGCCGTGTCCGTCGGTTGTAATGTTGCTCTGGCTTGGGCGCCCGTCGGTTCGAGCGGGTCGTTCGCAAATCAGGTCATCGAGAAGTGCGGCAGGGATGACTTCCGATGCTGCGTGGCGGACGGGCCGTCGGGTCTGTTGGGGGCTGCCAGCGCGGCCGTTCGAACCGTGCCGTTTGCGCGTCGATGCGCTTGGCCGAGGTCGCCTTGCGGCGTTGACGACGCTCCACGCCCGACATGTTGCTGAGCGACGTCGCCGGCGCATGGCGGCAATGTCCGCGTCATTCGCTTCCAACGATCGAAGGTACAAGGCTCGCCGTCATCGAGCGCTGTACAGCACTACGGGCCGTTCAATCGCAAACCAACGTGCCTGTATCGGGATCAAAATCTCTCAAGATTTGAATGGGGCCAAGACGTGCAACCGAATCCATGGGGGAAGTGTGATCGCCTGAGCGGCTTGTTCAAATGGCTGGAACGTGGCGCTACGGCACGAGGGTGCTTCGTCGCTGCTGGACGGCCACGCGGTTTGTCAATTTTGAACCGCGCAACCAATCGCCAAAGCTCCACCTCGTGGCCGTCGGCAAACCGCCTGGCGTACTCTTTCGCCGTAATGTCGTCGGCGCAGGCAAGGTTGACCCCGCCCATGAACTGGCCGTGTTCGTCCAGAACGTAGAACAGATAATGCGGCATCGTTTGTTCTCGATCAGGATCGCCAGCCCGTTTCGGCGCCAGCTAGATTCGGATTGAGGCCTCCAGCCGCGCTGCGCTTTTGTCGCCGATCGCTCCACTTTTGTGTACTTGCAAAACAAAGAGTCTGCATAACGACGTGCCCGAACATAGAGTGTATATCTTCCGACAGTTGCATGTCGTTCACATTGACCCAAACCACGTGTTGGGCGATCTGCCGGAGCGTTCCTCCGCCATATCCACAAAGACCTAACGTAACTGCGCCGTGATCGTTTGCGTATCGAACGGCGCGCAAAACGTTTTCCGAGTTTCCGCTTCCTGAAATTGCGATGACCAAGTCGCCCTCGTTCAGGATGTTCTTCAGCTGCTCGACGAACACATCCTGGAAAGAAACATCGTTGGCATAAGCGAATGTAAGTCCCACATTGTCGACAAGTGTCCGACCACGAAACGGGCGCTTCGTGGAGAGATAGATGCTCTTGTTCCAGTCGGTGATGAAATGTAGAGCAGTGAGTGAACTGCCGCCATTTCCAAGCGTGATTATCTGCTTGCCATCCTCCTGTGCCTGCGCGACCAAGGCCACTGCATTGTCGAAGCTTTGGTGGTCCAATGAAGCCAGGACGGTCTCAAGTTTCTTGAAATAGGCTTGAGCGCTCCCGCCAAGATGATTTATTGGGCGGGCTCCGATGTCGGTTGATTGGGTACTGCCGCCAAAATGTTTCATTGGGTGGACTCCGATGTCGGTTGATAGTGAACGATGCGGCTCCCGGCGAAGTCGAACTTCACGGGGAAATGCTTTAGGTTCCCGAGGGCCGCTTTGATTGCCTCGTGGCGATCGAGAGGCGCGAAGAACATGAGAAAACCTCCCGCACCTGCTCCGAGTAACTTGCCGCCCCTCGCACCCGCCTGCATCGCAGTTTGGTACCAGTGATCGATTGCATCGTTCGTGATGTCTTCGGAGAGGCCCTTTTTTAAGAGCCAGTTCTCGTGGAGGATTTCGCCGAAGGCGTTGAGGTTACATCGATGCAACTCATCACGAAGCTGATACGTGAGCTCGACCATCCGCCTGAGCGCTTTCCGCTTGTCCGGCGCTCTTGCGATGCCTTCCGACTGTCGGACGAGGATGTCTGAGGCACTGCGCGTAATGCCGGTGTAAAACATGAGAACTTGCTTCTCGATTGAAGCGATGAAATCACGCGGGCATATGAGCGGTGATACCGAAACGCTGTCATCAGAGTGAAACTCGATAAGGTTCAACCCTCCGAAGGCAGCGGCGTATTGATCTTGCCTTCCAATGGGTGCGCCACAAAGTTCGATCTCAATGCGACAACTGTCAGCGCCGAGCTTTGCCTTGGAGACATACTGCCCCCGAAACGCGTTCAACGCGTGCAGAAGGCCAACAGTAAAAGCGCTCGAGGATCCAAGTCCTGTTCCCTTCGATGGAATATCGGCAATGGTTGTTATCTCGACGCCTCCACAGATCCCGAGATATCCCATCGTCGCCCTGACAATCGGATGCTGGATATCCTCAACGCTATCCACCTCTTCCGTTTTGGAGTAAGCGATGCGGGTGCCGTTATCGAATTTGCGGTTCACATTCACGTAGACGTATTTGTCGATAGCAACGCTCAGGACGGCACCGCCCTCCTGCCGATAGAAGGCGGGAAGGTCGCTGCCACCTCCCACAAAGCTCACACGAAGCGGCGTTTGGCTGATAATCATCCGACTGCCTCAATCAGTTCGATCGCTCGCAATTGGATGCAATGTTCAGCACGCGCCCGCGATGCCAGCACGATCGGTGCCTCATCCTTCTGGCGCGAACTGTAGATACTCGCCGCAGCCTCCCGATCCACTCCTCGGCGCGAGTATTCGCGCGTTACTCGGCACCTCCTCAACTCCTCATCGATATCGACGAAGAATGTGTGTGCACGACCGTGCAAAACCACATCGCACAGCGAAAGAGCGACGGCTCCTTCCACGACCAGGACGGTTTCCGGAGAAATGGTTATCTTTTCCGATCTTGGATGCGATGCGCGGCTCAGCTTGTCGTAATAGGGCAGATCGTGCGTCTCGCGAGAACGAACGCCCACCAGGCGCCTTAGAACCTTCCTGATCTCGTTCATATCGTAACGACCAATCACCGTTGGTTCGCGATCGGCGACGGGACGTATCCAGCGATCAAGAGCAACAACTTGCGCATCAAAGCCGCGGCCGCGAAGAACCTCTGCGATAGCGCTGGAAAGAACACTCTTTCCGCTGCGGGAAAGCCCCCCCACGAAACAAACATCACCCGGCTTCACATGCGCGATCAGATCAGATGCTGTGTCTATCAAGGTCGGATGAACAGTGAGAATGAGCTTGGCAGCCTCGGACAAGTCCGAGACGGTGTAGTCGGGCATGACATGATATTTGCTATCCAAACCGCCCGCGCCCGTCTCAACCAAGATCGATCTGATGCCAGACCGTTTTGCGAGAGCAATGTCCGTAGAGGAATCGCCGATGATCCAGGATTGACTGCGATCGATATTGAATGCCTCGACCGCTTCATCGATCAGCCCGGTAGCAGGCTTGCGGCATTTGCAGCGGACCTTCAGTGCTTCCACCTCACCGACAAAGCCGCGATCTGGATGGTGCGGGCAGAAGTAGATGGCATCAACAAAAGCACCGCAGCGACCAAGCTCAGACTCCATCTTGTTATGGATCATCCGCAGGTCTCGTATGGAGCAGTCGCCTCTCGCCACAACGGGTTGGTTAGTAACGACGATTGTCCGGTACTCGGCCCGGTTGAAACAGGCGATCGCGGCGGCCGCCCCCTCAATCAGTTCGAAGCGTTCGGGACGATCGATATGTCCATGGTCAACATTGATGCACCCATCCCTGTCCAGGAATACTGCTTTCTGCGGCGATGCGAGTGAAGCTCGAGCTATGCGGCCCGATGCAAAGTCGGCGCAGACCTTGTCAAGTCTTGCCGGGGTTCCCGCGTCTTTTATGTACTCAGGGCTGCTATAGCTTCTAATTTCCGCGCCAGCCCGAAGCATTTCAGGAAAGAGGTCCTTGCCAAAATCGAGAGGAGTTACCGTAGAACGCCATGGGAATAGAGCTTGTCTTCGTATATAATAAAGAGCTGCGCTGACTTTATTAGGATAAAAGAACCCGGGATCATGTGGATATGGATGGAATGCGGTAACGATGCCATCTTCTGACGTTTCTATCAGATCGGAATCATGCGGATGATCGTTGGGATGGGTGAAAATTGTTGCCGCTGCCTTGTGTTTTTCGTGGAAGCACTTAAAGCGGGTGAGATCGACGTCGAGCATCGTGTCGCCGTAGATTGTAAGGAAGTCGTCGTCGAGCAGGTCCAAAACCGACAGTACTGCTCCAGCGGTCCCGCGAGGCGCCCCGTCATCCACGCAAAGAACGTCGATCCCCCAATTCTCGCGCTGATTGCAAAATTCCACAATTTGCTCTGCTGCGTGGTTCACCAGGATCAAGATCTTCTCAATCCCGTGTTGCTTGGCGAGGACGATTTGATGCTCGAGAAGTGGCTTGCCGCCAATGTTGGCTAGCGACTTAGGCAAATCACCTATCCGGCCCCTGAGCCGCGTCCCTCGACCACCTGCAAGTACAACGGCTTGCATCACAGGTGTCCTTCCTGCCGCACGATTTCTACGACGGCCTTTCGAACAGCGTCGGCCGAACCAAGCTGGGGCCGCCAACCGAGCGCACGAAGTTTTGCTATGTCATAGGAAAATCGGGGAACATCTCCCGCCCAACCGCGATCCTCAACACCGTATTCGATCCCGGCGCCCGGTGCGACAGCCTCTACGGTCGTTTCCGCTATGAAGCTAACGGTTACCCCTTTGTCCTCTGGACCGATATTGTAGCAGCCAAGCCGCTCGGATGCGTTTGCACGCAAGTAGACAATCGCATCAATCAGATCATTGACGTGAAGATATGCCTTGCGTTGCCGCCCCGACCCCAAAACATTCAGCTTGTTTGGCGAGACCTTTAGCTTTCTCACGAAATCCAGGATGACACCGTGTGTTGCTGGAACACCGATCACGTTCGGAAAGCGAAAGATCAAGGCCCGGTCCAACCAGTTCTCGACGGCAGCGCTGATGAGCGCCTCCGATGCGAGCTTCATGGCACCGTAGTTGGAGATGGGCAGCAGCGGCCCGACATCCTCTCTGATCGGAGCCTCCCCCAAATCGCCGTACACGGCTGAGCTGGACGCGAAAGCAAGGAACGGAACCCCGGCCTCCTTCATTGCCTGCAACACGTTGAACGTCGATAGAAAGGTATCGCGCAGATCAACGGACGCATCGGCGATTCCTGCAGGGATGTCCGAATTGGCAGCCATGTGCCAAACTTCGGAAATCGGAATGCGGCGGTGACAATTCATGAAGCGGCTTCTCACCGCACCCGCGTCTGAGAGATCCACTTTCTCAAAAATGAACCGCTCATGCGCGAGAAGCCCGTTCAGGTTTTCCCGAGAACCTCGCGACAGGTTGTCAAAACCGAAGACCGGATACCCACGATCGATAAAGACCCTTGCAAGCCTGCTTCCTACAAAGCCCGCAACTCCCGATAC
>NZ_RZSG01000257.1:0-7478 GCF_003997725.1 Mesorhizobium sp. M4A.F.Ca.ET.050.02.1.1 | reverse complement strand
GCATGATAGAGCGGCTCGTTGGAGATCAGCCTCGCCCTGCCGTAGCCCAGCATCGCCGCGCACATCAGCGCGATGACATTGTCGTGGTTGCCGGTCATTTCGAGGATGATGACGAAGGCCGTCATCGGCGCCTGCACGACGCCGGCGAAATAACCGGCCATGCCGAGCAGCGCCGCCGTGCCGGTGGCGGTGCCGAAGACCAGGCCGAGGGTGCTGCCCAGCCCCGCGCCCACCGCCAGCGACGGTGCGAAGAGACCGCCCGGAATGCCCGACACCATCGACAACAGGCCGGCGGCGAATTTTTCCACGAAGAAGAGGGCCGGCAGCGGCGTGCCTTCGATCGCCCCGCGCGCCTGCGCGTAGCCGGTGCCGAAGGTCAGCCCGCCGGACGCGACGCCGATCACCGCCACGGCCAGCCCGCAGACGGCCGCCACGACCAGCGTGCGCGGTAGCGGCTGCAGCGCGTTCCAGCGGCGGATGCGGCGCATGACCTTCAGCGCAAGCAGCGAGAACAGCGCGCCGACACCGCCGCCGATGATGCCGCAGGCAAGCACCAGCGGCCAGTCGGTGGCAAACGCCACCGTGTCCTTGGCGACGCCGAAATAGGTGTAGTTGCCGAGCAGCCCGAGCGAGGCGAGCCCGGCCAAGATCACCGCCGTCAGCACCAGCCCGTTGGTGCGCGCCTCATAGGCGCGGCCCATTTCCTCGATGGCAAAGACGATGCCGGCAAGCGGCGTGTTGAACGCGGCGGCGATGCCGGCGGCGGAGCCGGCCAGGATCAGCCCGCGCGCCTGCGCCATGCTGCCCCAGCGCGCCGCCTGCAGCATCAGCGAGGCGCCGACCTGGACCGTCGGGCCTTCGCGGCCGATCGAGGCGCCGCAGGCGAGGCCGACGACGGTGAGCGCGATCTTGCCCGCCACCAGCCTGAGCGACAGGATGCGGCTGCGATCCTCCTCGTCGCGCAGATGCCGCGCCGCGATCGCCTGCGGAATGCCGCTGCCTTGCGACCCCGGGAAGAAGGAATGCGCCAGCCAGGCGCAAAGGACAAAACCGAGGGGCGTCACCACGAGCGGCAGATAGAAGCGCCAGCCGCCCTCATTGCCGGTCATGATATGGAACAGAGCCTGCGCGCGGTCGGCAAGCAGCGCGAACAGGACGCTGATCAGGCCGATCGAGACGGCGCCGGCCCAGAAGACGAGACGCGGCTGCCAGACGCGCCGCGACACCCACATGGCGTGCGAACGCCGCAGCAAGCGGTATTTTCGGGATATGCCGGCCATGACGAGCCTCGTGGTGATAGGCCCGGCCTAGCACAATGACGGAGCCGATCAACCCGCGCGGCGAGTCCGACGCTATGCCGGCAACGTCTCGGAACGGGGTTCAAGCAGATGTGATCGGAATACCCGCCGGCGTGCCGGCCGGCGGGAAGGTCGGCGTGCGTGCTTGGCGATGTTCACATCGCCATTTTTTCACACTCGGCCTGGGCCTTCTTGGTCGAGGTGTCGATCATGTAGGTTTTGCCCTTGGCGTCTGTCATCATCATCATGCAGTGCTTGATTGGCTTCGCCATCTTCATCATCTCGGCGCTCATCTTGGCGTCCGGCATCATCGTGCCCATATGGCCGTCGGGCGTGATCGCCGTTACCTGGCCGGCCTTCATCATGGTCATCGTTCCCATCGTGTCTTCGGCAAATGCCTGTGTCGCGGAAAGGCCGAGGAGGCCAGCGATGACAATAAGCTTGATCGAGTGCATTCCGCATACTCCCATTTTGCAGGGGCACAGTTGCCCCTTTCAGGGTTCGCGAAGGCGCCTTGGGTCGTTACGCCAACACGAATATGTGATCGATTTGCGCAGTGCGAGGGATGCGGCGCCGCCTCGCGGCGGTCGAGCGAATGATGACACGACTGGCAAGGTCGCGCCCGCCCCGCATGACTCCGCTCCGAACCTGTGCTATGCGCCGCGCTTCATTTCGGGCACGATGCTGAAATCGGCCGCAAACCGCTTATATTGGCGCAACCATGACCCTTTCACTTGATCTTACCGCCGAAGGCGCGCGCGACGCCTTGCGTGCCCGCGCCGCGCCGGCCGAAAAGCCGACGCTGATCGGCCTCACCCGGGCCGAGCTCGGCGCCGCCCTGGTCGAGGCCGGCATCGTGCCGGAGCGCCAAGCCAAAATGCGCGCCCAGCAGCTCTGGCACTGGATGTATGTGCGCGGCGTCTCCGACTTTTCCGGCATGTTCAACATCTCCAAGGATCTGCGCGCCGAACTCGACAGGCATTTCACCGTCGCGCGGCCCGAGATCGTCGAGGAGCAGATCTCCGCCGACGGCACCCGCAAATGGCTGTTCCGCTTTCCGCCGCGCGGCGCCGGCCGCCCGGTCGAGATCGAGACCGTCTATATCCCCGAGGAAGGCCGCGGCACGCTCTGCATCTCCTCGCAGGTCGGCTGCACGCTGACCTGCTCGTTCTGCCACACCGGCACGCAGAAGCTCGTGCGCAACCTGACCACCGAAGAGATCCTGGCGCAGCTGCTCACCGCCCGCGACCGGCTCGGCGACTTCCCCGACCGCGACACGCCGGACGGCGCCATCGTGCCGGCCGAGGGCCGCAAGGTGTCCAACATCGTCATGATGGGCATGGGCGAGCCGCTCTACAATTTCGAGGCAGTGAAGAAGGCGCTGCTGATCGCCTCCGACGGCGACGGCCTGTCACTGTCCAAGCGCCGCATTACGCTCTCGACCTCCGGCGTCGTGCCGGAAATCTTCCGCACCGGCGAGGAGATCGGCGTCATGCTGGCGATCTCGCTGCACGCCACCAATGACGACCTGCGCGACCTGCTCGTGCCGATCAACAAGAAGTTCCCGTTGAAGGAGCTGATCGCCGCCTGCCGGGCCTATCCCGGCCTCTCCAATGCCAGGCGCATCACCTTCGAATATGTGATGCTGAAGGACGTCAACGATTCCCTCGACGACGCCAAGGCGCTGGTCAAGCTGCTCAAGGGCATTCCGGCCAAGATCAATTTGATCCCGTTCAACCCGTGGCCGGGCACCAACTACCAGTGCTCGGACTGGGAGACGATCGAGAAGTTTGCCGACTACATCAACAATGCCGGCTATGCGTCGCCGATCCGCACACCGCGCGGCCGCGACATCCTCGCCGCCTGCGGCCAGCTCAAGTCGGAGTCGGAGCGCATGCGCAAGGTGGACCGGCTGGCGCTCGAAGCCATGATGATCGCGGGGCACGGCGAGGCGTGAGCCGCTTCATCGCCTACCTCATCCGCTTCGCCGTCATCCTTGTCGGCTACATCGCCGCCTCGCTGGCGGCCAGCGCCTTCCTCAACATCCTGTTCCTGGGCTCGCTCGGCTATACGCCGGACCAGGCTCACCCGACGGCGACCGCCTCGCTCTATTTCTCGATCCCCTTCGTGGCGCTGTTCGTCGCCTATTTCGCCTTCATGCCGGCGACCGTCGTCATCCTCGCCGCCGAGGTCCTCGGACGGCGCGACTGGCTGTTCTATGCGATCGCCGGCGGCGGCGTCGCCGCGGCCTTCCTCGGTTTCGTCCGCCAGAGCGGCGATCCCAACTTCGTCGTCACCGATACCAGCGCCATACTGGCGGTAATTGGCTCCGGCATGGTCGGCGGTATTTTCTACTGGCTCGCCGCCGGCCGCTGGGCCGGCAGCTGGCGCGAGAGCGAGCCTGTTTCGCCTGGGCCGTCAGGATCTTGAGCGCGAAGGCCGAGAACACGCCGCCGAACAGATACGACCATCGGCGTCACCGTGGCCAGCGGCCGGACGGCGGCGTCTGGTCCAGCGTTCGGCTATCAAAGACCGTTCCTCTCTTGCGCA
The DNA here is from genome assembly GCF_003997725.1 of Mesorhizobium sp. M4A.F.Ca.ET.050.02.1.1. Lineage (NCBI taxonomy): Bacteria > Pseudomonadati > Pseudomonadota > Alphaproteobacteria > Hyphomicrobiales > Phyllobacteriaceae > Mesorhizobium > Mesorhizobium sp. M4A.F.Ca.ET.050.02.1.1. Next base: position 3,630 of record NZ_RZSG01000257.1, on the reverse strand, counting down.
GCCCGGAAACGCCGTGATACCTCGCCCGCGAAACCTTTCCCCGCGGAACCGCCTAAAATGTCCAAGACCAAGAACGTGAAGAAAGTCGTGCTCGCCTACTCAGGCGGCCTCGACACATCCATCATCCTGAAATGGCTGCAGACCGAGCTCGGCGCCGAAGTCGTCACCTTCACCGCCGACCTCGGCCAGGGCGGCGAGCTGGAGCCGGCGCGCCGCAAGGCCGAGCTGATGGGCATCAAGGACATCCGCATCGTCGACGTGCGTGAGGAATTCGTCGCCGACTTCGTCTTCCCGATGTTCCGCGCCAATGCCGTCTATGAAGGCACCTACCTGCTCGGCACCTCGATCGCCCGGCCGCTGATCTCCAAGCACCTCGTCGAGATCGCCAAGGAAACCGGCGCCGACGCGATTGCTCACGGCGCTACCGGCAAGGGCAACGACCAGGTCCGTTTCGAGCTGTCGGCTTACGCGCTTAACCCCGACATTAAGGTCATCGCGCCGTGGCGCGACTGGTCCTTCAAGTCGCGCACCGACCTGCTGAACTTCGCCGAGCAGCACCAGATTCCCGTGCCGAAGGACAAGCGCGGCGACGCGCCGTTCTCGGTCGACGCCAACCTGCTGCACTCCTCCTCGGAGGGCAAGGTGCTGGAGGATCCGTGGACGGAGCCGCCGGAATTCGTCCACCAGCGCACCGTCTCGCCGATGGACGCGCCGGACAAGGTCACCGAGATCGAGATTGAGTTCCTCAAGGGCGATCCGATTGCGCTGAATGGCAAGAAGCTGTCGCCGGCGACGATGCTGGCCGCCCTCAACGACCTCGGTCGCGACAACGGCATCGGCCGGCTCGACCTCGTCGAGAACCGCTTCGTCGGCATGAAATCGCGCGGCGTCTACGAAACGCCCGGCGGCACCATCCTGATCGCCGCCCACCGCGCCATCGAATCGATCACGCTCGACCGCGGTGCCGCGCACCTCAAGGACGAGTTCATGCCGCGCTATGCCGAGCTGATCTACAACGGCTTCTGGTTCTCGCCCGAGCGGCTGATGCTGCAGGCGATGATCGATAAGAGCCAGGAGGACGTCGAGGGCACGGTGCGACTGAAGCTCTACAAGGGCAATGTCATGGTCACCGGCCGCAAGTCGAAGAAGACGCTTTATTCCGACGCGCTGGTCACCTTCGAGGACGACCGTGGCGCCTACGACCAGAAGGACGCCGCCGGCTTCATCCGCCTCAATGCGCTGCGGCTGAGGACGCTCGCGGCGCGCACGCGCAAGGGCTGACATAGCGCCGTCGTGCGCTGTGCCGATCCCGCGAAAGCCGAAACGACGCAAGAAACCCGGTGGAGACGCCGGGTTTTCTATTTTGCGTTCCTAATATAAGCAAAATAAGAACGACCAAATGACGTTTCCCGTTTGACCTTTCGGTAGCTTCATCTAAGTTCCGCCGCGGGATTGACGGGGGTTTTGACAGTGAAAAAAGGCATTTTTGTTCTGCTGGCAACTTCCGTCGCTTTCGCGGCGTGCCAGACCGCGCAGGCCGCGAAGCGTGAGCCAAAGCCGGATCTGGACGGCTGCATCGCCGAAGCCCGCGCCTGGAACATCACGCTCAAGCACGATATCGCCGGTTTCATGGGCGTCTCGCTGGAGCGCATGCCGGCCTTGTTCTGCGAGCGCCTTGCTGCCGGCGTGCGCAGCGGCCGGATCACCTATTCCGATATAAACAACCTGCAGCTCGACCAACCGACCGAAATCTGGATGGTCCTCAAAGGCAAGCCAAAGCCGGCCGCGGTCACGCAAGCCCCGGCACCGCGATCGTCAAACTTCCGTAATTGCACCGGGAGAGACGGCATCTTCCAGGTTCCAGCTTCCCGGAAATGCCCCCCAGGCGGCTACGGGCATTTCGAGCAGCCGTCCGAAAGGGAGATTAGCGCCAGGTCGAAGGCGGCCACCTCAGCGCCGCGGAACCCCAAATTCCATACCTGCTCAAATGTTTTCACCGGCACCTTCGAGGTTCCCGCTTCCCGGAAATGCCCCTTGGGCGGCGGCTAATCGTAATCTACCGGGGTCCCGACGATGATCGAGGGCAGGCCAAGGGCGGCTCCTCCAACGCTGCGGAACTCCAACTTGTTTACCTGCAGCGGTATTGACGGCAGCTTCCAGGTTCCCATTTCCCAGAAATGCCCGTTGAGCGGCTACGCGCATTGTTGAGAGCGAGTGATTGGGCTTTGACCCTGCCCCATAGGCAGAAAGCAAGGCAGCGGAGTGGAGGGACTTCGACAGTGAAGAACGGTCTTTTTCTCTTGCTTTCAGCGGCAGTCATCTTCGGCGGATGCCAGTCCTCGCAGGCCCTGGCGGCGCCGACGTCCAAGTTCCGTACCTGCAGCGGATTTGACGGCCCCTTCCAGGTTCCCATTTCCCAGCAATGCCCGGTGAGCGGCTACGCGCATTCCGACCAACCGACCAAAATGGACAGCAAGGGCAGGTCGAAGGCGGCGACGGCACCACGGTCGTCCAAGTTCCGTACCTGCAGCGGATTTGACGGCCCCTTCCAGGTTCCCGCTTCCCAGAAATGCCCGGTGAGCGGCTACGCGCATTCCGACCAGCCGACCAAAATGGACACCAAGGGCAGGTCGAAGGCGGCCCCGGCGCCGCGGTCGTCCAAATTCCGTAACTGCAGCGGTATTGACGGCAGCTTCCAGGTTCCCATTTCCCAGAAATGCCCGTTGAGCGGCTACGCGCATTATTGAGAGCGGGATCGAACCTGATCGTTTCGAGCGATTGGCTTTGACACCGCTCCATAAACAAAAAGCCCGGCGCATGGCCGGGCTTTCTGTCGAGTGGAGATGGCATCAGTTGCCGTCGATCGCCTCCGCGATGCGGGCAATGGCCTGCTGGTAGACGCTGGCCGAGTTCCAGCCGGCTATGGCGCCCATGTTCGCCTGATAGCCCGCGCCGGCCCGCCAGCCATGGCCCTTGAGGTAGTTGGCGGTGGAAGCGAGCGCGGTATTCCTGTCGCGCAGATTTCCGTTGCCGACGCCATACTTCAGGACGTTTCCGGGCAGGAACTGCGTGTGGCCGATCTCGCCATGCATGGCGCCGACCGAAGCGGAGGTCAACGTCCCGCGATCGACCAGCTTCAGCGCCGCAATGGCATGCGGATAAAAGTAGTCCGGCCGGCGGCAATCATAGGTAAGCGTCAAAATAGCGGACACCGTGTTCTGGTTGCCCATGGAGGCGCCGAAGCCGGTCTCCATGCCCCAGATGGCGAGCAGCACGCCGGGCGGCACGCCGTAGGTCGCTTCGATCCTGTCGAACAGCGCCGCGTTCGACTTCTTCAGCGAACGGCCCTTGGAAATGATCGCAGCCCCGCCGCGGCGCTTCATGAAATCTTCCACCGAGCCGCTGAACGCCTTGTGGATGGCGCGGTCGGCGGAGATGGTCCTCGTCGCGTAGGTCGCGCCAGCCAGGGCGGACAGCCCCCTCGCTCCGACCCCTTCGGCCTGGGCCTGGGCGGCAAAGTCCTGCTTCCAGGCTTCGAAGCCGGCGCTGTTCTTGCCACAGCTGCCAGCCGCCTGCGCGCCTGTCGCCAGCGCAACCACCGCCGCCACCACGGCCGCAAAAATCTTTCCC
>NZ_RZSG01000256.1:0-7506 GCF_003997725.1 Mesorhizobium sp. M4A.F.Ca.ET.050.02.1.1 | reverse complement strand
GACAAAGGACGGTTCATGCGAATCACCTGATATCAGTTGGATTTTGCAATGCAAAAGCTAGAGAAGGCGAGAGTTGGCGCGAATTAAGGCATCGCCGTCCCCATTCCAATCGCCAAATTTTGTCGTGCGTTCACGAATACGCGAGATAAACGACAATCCTATGGCCTTTTCTGCCCTAGAATCGTTGCGCCCAGCCGCTCCAATGAGGCGCGCAAGCCATCGTCCTCGATCTTGCCGACGGTTCGCGAAAGCTTCGCCTTCTCCGCGTCGTTGAGCGGTCTCGGCGCCGGTTTCGGGCGGGCCTTTCCGGACAGCACCGGCTTTTGCACGATCTTGATGCGGCCAATAGCGCTAAAGCCGAGGAAGGAATTGACGCGATTGATGATTTCCCCGGCTTCATGCTGCAGGTGGAGCGCCGCCATGCCTTCGCAGGCGATCACCAGCACCGCAGGTTCGAACGGGTCGTCCTCATGCAAGCGACGCGGCCACTGGATCTTTTCCGGGCGCGAGCGCCCGGCTAGCCGGGGTCCGGCGATCTCCTCCCAGGACTGCACCAGCCCGATCGAGATGCCTGCGCGCTTCTTCAACACCGGATCGAGGATCTCGGTTGCGAGATCGCTCACCGGGACGGGATTGCCGTAGGGCTTTTTCCCTGCCATGTGCGTTCTCCAATCCCCGAGCTCATCCGATCAATGGCACCGCACGACCAGACCCGCAAGGCCGCATCCGGCGAAAGCAGCGAAGCCCTTTCAGGCGGTGTCGCCTCCCGCCTGCTCGCCTGGTACGACGCGCATCACCGCGACCTGCCGTGGCGCGTCGCGCCCGGGGCGCTGGCCGGCGGCGCAAGGCCAGACCCATACCGCGTATGGCTCTCGGAAGTCATGTTGCAGCAGACGACTGTCGAAGCGGTCAAAGCCTATTTTCGCGCATTCCTCGAAAAATGGCCTGACGTCGGGACGCTGGCGGCGGCGCCCGTCGAGGATGTCATGAAGGCCTGGGCCGGGCTCGGCTATTATTCCCGGGCGCGCAACCTCAAGGCCTGCGCCGATCTGGTCGCCGGGCGCGGCGGCCGCTTTCCGGACACGGAGGCCGGGCTGCGTGAGCTGCCGGGGATCGGCGCCTATACGGCGGCGGCGATCGCAGCCATCGCCTTCGACCGGCCGGCGGCCGTCGTCGACGGCAATGTCGAGCGCGTCGTGTCCAGGCTCAATTCAATCGCGACGCCGCTCAGCGAGGCCAAGCCCGAGATCCGCGCGCTGGTCGAGCAGATGGTTCCGGCAAGGCGGCCCGGCGATTTCGCCCAGGCGATGATGGATCTCGGCGCCACGCTCTGCACGCCACGGCGGCCGCGCTGCATGCTGTGCCCGCTGCGCGAGGATTGCAGCGCCATCCTCTCAGGCGATCCCGAGCGTTTCCCGGTCCGCCTGCCCAAGGACGACAAGCCGCTCAGGCGCGGCGCGGCGTTCGTGGCCGAGCGCAATGATGGCGCCATCCTCCTGCGCAAGCGCCCGGAAAAGGGCCTGCTCGGCGGCATGACAGAGGTACCGACGACGTCGTGGAGCGCAAGGGTGGACGGCGCGACCACGGAAGCCGCGGCGCCCTTGCCTGCCGACTGGCGGCACGCCGGACGGATCGCCCATGTCTTCACCCATTTCGCGCTCGAACTCGAAGTCTTTCATGCCCACATCAAAGGCGATGCGCCGGATGGGCATTTCTGGTCGCTGGCCCATGAAATTTCCGGGGAAGCGCTGCCCACCGTCATGAAAAGGGTAATCGAAGCGGCGATACCGGGCGCGACCAGAAGACAGCGCCCGCAGTGATGGGCGGAACTAGCGAAGGACCCGCATGACCGAAATCCGCCACATCGTGTTCGACATCGGCAAGGTGCTGATCCACTACGATCCGGATATCCCGTTCAGCCGCCTTATTCCGGATGCCGGGGAGCGGAAATGGTTCTTCGACAATGTCTGCACGCATGACTGGAACCTCGAGCAGGACCGCGGGCGGAGTTGGGATGAGGCCGAGGCGCTGCTGATCGCCGAGTACCCGAGCCATGCGGAGAATATACGCAATTTCCGCCGGCATTGGCACGAGATGGTGCCGCATGCCTATGACGACAGCGTCGCCATCATGATCGGCCTGATCGAGACCGGCCACGATGTGACGATGCTGACCAACTTTGCCTCGGACACGCTTGCCGAAGCCCGCCAGCGTTTCGACTTCCTCAACCGTCCGCGCGGCGTGACCGTTTCGGCCGACATCCGCCAGATCAAGCCGGATCGCGCCATCTACGATCATCATGTCGCCGCGTTCGGCCTCGAACCGTCCGCGACGTTGTTCATCGACGACAGCCAGAAGAATGTCGACGGCGCCAAGGCGGCCGGCTGGCAGTCTGTGCTGTTCACCGACGCCGAAACGCTCAAGACAGACCTCGAGCGTTACGGGATCAAGGCCTGATTTGAATTGTTTCGGACGATGACGTTCCGATTAAACTTTAATGGCGAGCGTGCGGGGGTCAGGCCCCTGCCCGCTCCATGCCGAGACGCGCGATGCGGCGCAGCTCGTCGATCGGGGTGAGGCCACCGCTGCGCTCATAGTGCCAGAAGGTCCAGCCGTTGCAGGCGTCGAGCCCCTGCACCTCGGCGCCGATCTTGTGGATCGAGCCGGCGCTGTCGCCGATCGCCACCGTGCCGTCGGCGCGCACCTTGGCTGCCCAGCGCTTCTTGGCGTCGTAGAGCGTGGCGCCCGGCGCCATCAGGCCGGTGTCGATCAGGCTGATGAAAGCGACGCGCGGCTCGGCGCGCTTGCCGGACAATACGGTCAGGTCGGCGCCTTCCAGCGGCCGCACCGCGTCGATGCGCTCATTGGCGGCGTCGATATAGGCCTGCTCGCGCTCGATGCCGACGAATCGCCGGCCGAGGCGCTTTGCCACCGCGCCGGTGGTGCCGGATCCAAAGAAGGGATCGAGCACGATGTCGCCCGGCTTGGTCGAGGCCATCATGATGCGGGCGAGCAGCGCTTCCGGCTTCTGCGTCGGATGCAACTTGTCGCCATTGTCGTTCTTCAGCCGCTCCTGGCCGGTGCAGATCGGGAACAGCCAGTCGGAGCGCATCTGGACATCGTCGTTCGAGGCCTTCAGCGCCTCGTAGTTGAAGGTGTAGCCCTTGGCCTTTTGGTCGCGCGAGGCCCAGATCATCGTCTCATGCGCGTTCTGGAAGCGGCGGCCGCGGAAGTTCGGCATCGGATTGGTCTTGCGCCAGACGACGTCGTTGAGAATCCAGAAGCCGAGATCCTGCATCTTGGCGCCGACCCTGAAGATGTTGTGGTAGGAGCCTATGACCCAGATAGTGCCGTTGGGCTTCAACACGCGCCGCGCCGCCAGCAGCCAGGCGCGAGTGAAGGCGTCATAGGCTTCAAAGCTCTCGAACTGGTCCCAGTCGTCGTCGACGGCGTCGACCTTGGACTGGTCGGGCCGGTGCAGGTCGCCGTCGAGCTGCAGGTTGTAGGGCGGATCGGCGAAGATGACGTCGATGGACTTTTCCGGCAGCCGGTCGAGGGCCGCGACGCAGTCGCCCTTGAGGATGGTGTCCAGCCATTCGGATTGCTGGGGAGCGTGGGAAAGCTCGTCGAGAAGACGCACGGCTGACATTTTTACACCCAAGGCACGCGTTACTGTTTACTGTCCGTTATGGTTACCGATCAGCGTAAATATTCGGTGAAGGGCGCGACCGCCCGGCGGTCAAAAGCTTCGTGAATTTGCGAAGCCCGGCCGCTTGGTGTATGCCGCGCCGCCTGAGCCGCATCAGGCCACCTTTTTCCCACGTTCCGGATCGCCATGCCCCAGCCAGACCTTGTCATCTTCGATTGCGACGGCGTGCTCGTCGATTCTGAAATCATCGCCGCGCGCATCGAGGCCGAGCTGCTGACCTCGGCCGGTTACGAGATATCGCCGGAGGAACTGGCCGAGACCTATGCCGGGCTGACCTTCAAGGACATCATGATGCGGGTGGAGGAGAAGTCCGCCATCCCCTTCCAGGCTTCGCTGATCGACCGCGCCGAGACGCTGGTCGACCGCAAGCTGCGCAGCGACGTGCGCATCATCGACGGCGCGCTCGAGGCGGTGGCGTCCGTCACCGTGCCGCGCGCGGTCTGCTCCAACTCTCGCACGGAGCGGGTCGAGTTCATGCTGGAGAAGGTAGGGCTGCTGCCGTTCTTCACCGGCCGCATCTTCTCGGGGCTCGACATACCCAGCAAGAAGACCAAGCCCGCCCCGGACGTGTTTCTCTATGCTGCCGAAAAGCTCAACGCGAAGCCGGAAAACACATTCGTGATCGAGGATTCCGTGCATGGCGTCACCGCCGCCAGGACGGCCGGCATGCGCGTCATCGGCTTCACCGGCGCCGGCCACAGCTATCCGGGCCATGCCGACGCGCTGACCGAAGCCGGCGCGGAAACGGTCATACGCCGCTGGGCCGAGCTGAAAAGCGTGATCGCCGCCCTGTCGGAATGGTCGGCGGACGCCTGAAGCGGCTCAGCTTGTCACAGAAATCGCTGATCCTCTCTAAGTATTTGTTTTTACACAATTCCACACAGCAAACCGCTACGTCCGCTTCCGAAGGTCTTACTGTAGGCCTGGCCTTTCGCTTACCAAGTTTTGGGCCGGAGACGAGGTCCTACGCGCGTGTTGTCAACGTCGACAGTTGATCGGTGTCGTAACGGTTTCGCAGATCGGCGAGCGCTTTTGGATCCGGCGCACCCTGCGCCGCGAGTTTGGCGAGCTCTTCGAAGTAATGCTCGTGGCCAGGCGGAGAAACTGTCATCAACACGCGTGCCGGTTTCTCGCTGACATTCGTGATGTTGTGCGGCACTCCCGGCGGGATGAACACATGGGTACCGGGCGTTGCGCGGATCATCTTGTCGCCGACATGCCACTCACACTCGCCTTCGAGCAGGTAGAAGGTCTCCTCCTGCACCCGGTGAACATGCCGCCCGGTGGCGAACTCCGGTGGAATCGTCCAGTCGAACATGCTCATGTGCTTGCTATTCTCGCCGGTGACGAGGAATGACATAGGATGGCCACGCAGCATGACGCCTTTCCTCTCATCGGGCATGCGGATGACGGCATTGGCGCTCATATGATCCTCCTGTGGTTGGGCGCTACCTCTGGCATTTGCGCAACATCGGCCGCCCATGCCCGAAAGTCGTGAATCCCTTCGCAAAAATTTGCTAAAAGACTCGAATGACAGTCAGGGGCGACCTCTACCAGTTCGGCCCGTTCCGCCTCGATCCGGAGGTGGGCATTCTCTTTTACGGCGCTGAGCCGACCATGCTTGGGCAACGCGCGACTGCGCTGCTGTGCCTGCTGATCCAAAACGCCGGCGTACCCGTGTCCAAGGACGCGCTGATTGAGACCGGTTGGGGCGGATTGGCGGTTGCCGACAACAATCTGACGGTTCAGATCGCAGCCCTGCGCCGAGTGCTGGCCGACGCCGCGAATGCCGAGAGCTGGATCGAAACACTGCCGCGCCGCGGCTATCGCTATGTCGGGCCGGCTGTCGCCACGAATATTCGCGATACCTCGGTCGCCACCCGCGCCGAGTCAGCCCCGATCTTGCCCGAGAAGCCCTCCGTCGCGGTCCTGCCGTTCTCGAATTTGAGCGGCGATCCGCAGCAGGAGTACTTTGCCGATGGGATGGTCGACGACATCATCACAGGCTTGGCGCGCATCAAGTGGTTGTTCGTCATCGCACGAAACTCGACCTTCACCTACAAAGGTCGCGCCGTGGACGTGAAGCAGGTCGGCCGCGAGCTTGGCGTTCGCTATGTCCTCGAAGGCAGTGTGCGCAAGGCCGGCAGTAGCATGCGTGTTACCGGGCAGATGATCGATGCATCGACCGGTGCGCATGTATGGGCCGAACGCTACGACCGCAGCTCCGAAGACATCTTTGCGCTTCAAGACGAGATCGCGCTGTCAGCAGTGGGCGCGATTGCGCCGAGCGTGCGGAAAGCCGAAATCGAACGTGTCAGACGGAAGCGCCCTGACAGTCTCGACGCCTACGATCTCGTGCTGCAAGCGCAGCCTGACGTCGATTCAGGTATGCCGGAGCAAGTGACCAGAGCGCTGGTGCTTCTCGAGCGCGCCATCGCGCTCGAACCAGCGTATGCGCTGGCGCATGGCAATGCCGCGATGTGCCACCATTGCTTGTTCCTTCGCGCCGGCCTGCAGGAGATCAACCGTACCTCTTCCATCCGCCACGCCCGGTCGGCCATCGTCCATGGACAAGACGATGCACTCGCCTTGACGTGGGCCGGCTTTTCCATCGGAATGGATGCACACGATCGCGCCGCTGCATTCACGACGTTGGAAGCAGCCCTCGTCATCAGCCCGTCATCGGCGCTGACCTATATTCTTGGCAGTGTCATTCTGGGATGGAGCGGCGAAGCGGAGCGCGCGATAGAATGGAGCGCGCAGGGCATGCGGCTAAGCCCTTTCGATTCGTGGGCCTGGGCCGCATTTGACGCCCAGGCAATGAGCCATTTGCTGCGAGGCCGTTACGAAGAAGCCTGCCGCGCGGCTTACAAGTCCGTTCAAGCCAATCCAGCGCATAGTATCACATATGTGCAATTGGCCGCCGCGCTGGCCAAGCTTGGCCGATTGGACGAAGCGAGGGCGGCCGCCGCGCGCGTGCTCGAGCTCCAGCCGGCCTTTCGCTACAGCCGCCAGTTTGCAGGCGTGAATTGCGCGCCCGCGCTCGCAAAGGCTCTTGGCAGCGCGCTACGGGACGCCGGATTGCCGGAGTAGCCCGACCAGCGACACGCCGTTGTCCTTTGAATTGGTTGTAACCGGAGCGCGACGACGACTTGCCGCCAACTCTCCAGCCTTCGTCCAGCTTGCGTCAATCAGGCTGCAGCTGCGCGCCAATGCATCCGCGCATCAGTTTGTCGCCGGGGCGGACTTTTTCTTCCGCTTGCCCTTGTCGGTGGCGGCTTTCGGCGCGTTTTCGTCATAGCCGGCGAAGGCCTGGTAGTCCTTTGCGGTCGGCTCGGGCACGATGACGTTCGGGTCGGTGAAGACGAACTGCGTCGCGGCCGAGGGATCAGTGATCTGGACCTGATACTGGTGGATCTGCGAATAGAGCACATCCGTGCCGTGCATCACCGCAACGCGGATCGGCATCGTGATCGTGCCCGGTGCGAACATCGGCCCCGGCACGACCCTGCCGGCCACCGCGATCTTCATCGACAGCTGGCCGTTGCCACGGCTGCAATCGCGGGTCACGTCGGTAATCGAGGCCTGGTAAATGATCTTGGCGGGATCGCGATCCGGATCGACGAGGGTGCCGTCGGGCGCGGCCTGGGCGGCAGTGGCTGCCTCGGCCGCCTGCGCGGCATCCTTCTTCTTGGGCTTGGCGCCGCCCTTGGCATAGATGTTGAAGTAGGCGGTGCCATCGCGCAGCGTCACTTTCGGGCAATAGGCCTGCAACTGGCTGGAAAGCACCTTGGGGT
>NZ_RZSG01000255.1:0-7507 GCF_003997725.1 Mesorhizobium sp. M4A.F.Ca.ET.050.02.1.1 | reverse complement strand
TGGGTGGCGACTTCGAAAGGGAAGACCTGCGCGGTGGGCAACGCGACCAGGTCGAACCGGTCGAAGATCGACAGCAGCGTTCGGTGCCAGGCCGAGCGCCTCACCGTTGCGGCATGGACTTGCGGCGCGGTGAGGCGCATCGCCTGCTCCACCTCCCACACGGCTTCGGGTTTCAGCAGCCTGCGCTTGGCCGGATCGTCGTAGTGGACCTTGAGCGCGCAGCCGCTGCTCGCCTGGCGCAGCGTGACGAAGGCCTGCCACAGCGCCTCGAAATCGACATCCGGCACCTGCGCCTCGCTGTGGAAGGAGGCATCGGCGAAACGGGCGAGCGCGGCGTGGCAAAGATCGACTATGCCCGGCTCGACAGGCAGGTGACCGCCGAGATCGCCGAGCCAGGCGATGCGGCCACCAGTTGCCTTCGTCGACAATCCGTCGAGGAAGGAACCCTGCTTGTCGTGCGACAACGGGGCGCGCGGATGATAGCCGGCCTGCTCGTCGAGCAGCAGCGCGATGTCGCGCACGCTGCGGCCCATCGGCCCTTCCACACCCATCTGCGCGTGGAAGACATCGATGTCCGGCCCGGCGGGAACCAGCCCCTGCGAGGGGCGGAAGCCATAGACGTTGTTGTAGGCGGCGGGATTGCGCAGCGAGCCGCCGAAGTCGCTGCCGTCGGCGATCGGCACCATGTCGAGCGCAAGCGCCACCGCCGCGCCGCCGCTCGATCCGCCGGCGGTCAAGGCCGGATCGAAGGCGTTGAGCGTCGGGCCGAACACAGTGTTGTAGGTGTTGGAGCCAAGCCCGAATTCGGGGACATTGGTCTTGCCGATAATGATGGCGCCGGCCTTGCGGACGCGCTCGACGAAGAAGTCGTCCTCCCCGGGGACGAAGTCGGCGAAGATCGGCGAGCCGAAGGTGGTTTTCAGGCCCTTGGTCAGGGCCAGGTCCTTGATCGCAATCGGCAGGCCGAACAATGCTCCCGTCTCACCGCCGCGCGCCAGATGGGCATCCGCGCTGTCGGCCTCAGCGAGGATGCCGGCGCGATCGCGCAGCGACACGATGGCGTTGACCTGCGGGTTCACCGCCTCGATGCGGTCGAGAAAAGCTGCGACCACCTCGCGCACCGACAGGCGGCGCTGCCCGATCGCGCCGGCTAGCTCCACGGCGGACAGACGGCAGATGTCGCCGGCCGGCGGAACGGCATGCTTTGTCTTGGGACGCATGGCCGTCGTCACGCGCCTGGGAGGGCCGCGTCGACATCTTTTGCCAACGGAATGGCCGGCTGCGCGCCCGGCTTCAGGCAAGCGAGCGAGCCGGCGGTGGCGGCGCGTGCGAGCGCCTGTTCGAGCGGCAGGCCCGACGACAGGCCGGCACCGAAATAACCGCAAAACGTGTCGCCGGCGCCGACCGTGTCGACCGGGGTTATCTCCAGCGCCGGCACGGTCAGGAACGTGTCGGGCGTCGCGGCCAACACGCCATCGCCGCCGAGGGTGACGACGATAGTACGCCCGGTCTTGCCGGCATAGTCGCGCATCCGCGCGGGGCGGTCACGGCCGCTGAGCGACAGCGCCTCGCCATAGAGATCGAATTCAGTCTCGTTGGCGACGGCATAGTCGGCCTTGCTTAGCAGGTTGGATGCCTCGGCGCGAAACGGCGCGGTGTTGAGCACGCTGATGGCGCCGGCCGCCCGCGCCGCCTCCAGCGTGGCGTCAACGGTCTGCAAGGGGATCTCGTGCTGCAGCAGCACGACGTCGCCCTTCTTGAGCTGTGCCTTGGCGATATCGCCGGGCAGCACCGAATCATTGGCGCCCGGGACCACGGCGATGACGTTTTCACCGTCGGCGCCGACCAGGATCAGCGCCGTGCCGGTCGAAGCGAAGCTCTCGCCTATGCCGGAGAGATCGACCTTGCCAGTGAGCAAAGCCAGCGCCTCGGCGGCGAAGCTATCCTTGCCGACGGCGCCGACCATGCGCACCTTGGCGCCGGCGCGCGCGGCGGCCAGCGCCTGGTTGGCACCCTTGCCGCCGGGCGCGGTGGCGAAAGTGGAGCCACGCACCGTCTCGCCGGGCGCCGGCAAGCGGTCGACATTGGCGATGAGGTCGAGGTTGATGGAGCCGACAACGATAATCAAGAAGAGCCTCCTGCTGACTGCGCGGGAAGCTAGCCTGTAAGAGCGCCGCTTGCCAGCCCACAATAGGGTTCCGCGCCGGCTGCCACTTGCTCATTCGCAGCGCACGGTGACCGTGCCCTGATAGGTGCCGGCCGGAAAGATGCCCGGCGACTTGGTGGCGGCGAGGTCGACCAGCATGGTGTGTGTGCCGTTGATCACCCGCTGCGGCGAACTGCCCGGAATGTCCGTGCCCGAGCCGTCCAGCCGGAAGACGGTGGCGAAGGTGACGTTGGTGTCGCCGCCGCTTGGAGCCGAAGTGAAGGCGATCGGCGCCGGCGCGGAAACCGAAAAGCAGTCGAGCAGGTTGAGGATCGAGCACAGCAGCGAGCTTGCGGTGATCGTGGCGCCGGCGCTCGACCCGCCCGCCTGCTTGGAGCCGAGGATGTTGATGGCGGGGTTCGACGTCATCGTTCCCGAGGCGCCGATCACGATCGTGCAGGTGCCGACGATCGCCGCCTGCGCGGGAAAGCAGAGGCCGGCAAGTGCTGCCACCGCAAGCAGGGTGCGGCTATTTCTTCTTCTTTTTCCTGCCATCGCCGTTCGTACCTCTGATGCTCCAGCCTTCGTTGGCCCATCCGGCCGAAGCGGTTGCGGGAGCGGGAGCGGCCGTGGGACCGGCGGCAGCCACGCTGCCCGTCGTCTGGCCGTCGGCGCCGAGGCCCATCTTGAGCAGCTTCAGTTCCATCTGCAGGCGCTCGACCTCAAGCTCGTAGAGGCGGCTGCAATCGACACGCTTCGGCGTCCGACCGATCGGGACCACCACGCGGCCATAGGTGGCGATGTCGCTGTTCGACTGGCTGCTGTTGTTGCCTCTGATGACGCCGACGTCGAGATAGGCGCCACTGCCTGAAACCGAGGAGCGGCAGGTGGTGCCGTCGGAAGCATGCACCTCGTCCTGGCCCTGGGGAAGGGTGACACCGGGCAGGGTGAAACCCGTCTGGTTCTGGTTCAGGTTCAGTATGTCCTCGGCAAACCCCGAACTCACGACCGCCAAAGCGGACAGCAAGGAGAGGGTCAGGACCTGCGATGTCCGAAGAACTTTCCGCATATCTGTGCCCTTATCTGCGTCTGCTCGCTTGGAAAGGGGATACTCTCGGTACAGATACGCACTTTACGCTCGGTCGCGCCGTCGAACGGCACGACCACCAGAACCGGACGCGATGCCTGGCCGGCCAGAAGAAAGGCGCTGGGCGTGATCCTGGCGGCTATCGGCTGGAAATCCTGGTCGTAGACATGAACCTCGACGCGAATTCGCTGGTCGTACGGGTTGCCCGGAAAGACGCGGACGGCGAAAGCATCGGTGAACGACCTCACCTCGCCGCGCATCGGCGTCATCGACTGGCCCGTCGCGGCAAGGGGAGACAACACGACGGCCAGCGCAGCCGTCAGAATTCCAACCTTTTTCAAAGACCGCTCCTTTCGCGAGAAGGCTATTCGCAGCGCAGTGTGACGGTTGCCTGGTAGTTGCCGGCGGAGAAGCGGTTCGAGCCGCTCTTGGTGCCGGCAAGATTGACCGCGACCGTCGATGTGCCCGGTACCGTCAGCGCGGTCGCGGTGCCGGTCTCGGCAATGGTCTGCGCGCCGGAGGTGGCGAAGGTCGGGGTCCATGTGGTGGCCGTGACATCTGAGGCCGGCACGGTGGTGGTCGTGACCGGGTCGACGCTGAGCGTGACGCCGCCGGTGGTATCCACCTGGGCGCTGCCGGCCGAACCGCCTGCATTGTGGGAGCTCAGCGACTGAAGATTGGTGCTGACGGTCATCGTGCCGTTGGAGTTGATCGTGATCGTGCAGGTCGCGGTGATCGTGCCGTTGAACAGCACGTTTCCGGTGGCTGCGGATGCGGTCTGGTCGATGCAGGCGACCAGCAGTGCCGCACCGATGACGGCGCGAAAGAACTTCATCGAAACCCTCCTATCAAGCCGGATGGTCCGACTTAATACAAAGGCATCTTCGCTTTATCGTAGTTAATTTAGGGTAAAATGAAATGTCTTCACTTGCCTAAAAAGAGTAAAACCGGCGAAACCACAGGTTGTCGCCGGTTGTAATGCCTATAAATTTGGGGGCAAAGGCGATAAATGTAGGAATACTTGTTTATACTTTGATCCACGGTTTTGTGCAACAAAACTCGAAAATATCGACGTTTCAGGACGAGACCTGTCCCGCCTCCCAGCCGAGGATGGCACGCTTGCGGGTCAGGCCCCAGTGGTATCCGGTGAGGGCGCCGGACTTGCCGAGCGCGCGGTGACAAGGCACGACGAACGACATCGGATTGGCGCCGACCGCGGCACCCACCGCGCGGCTGGCGCTCGGCGCGCCGATGCTGGCGGCGATCGAGGAGTAGGTGCAGGCCTTGCCCATCGGGATGCGCAAGAGGGTTTCCCAGACGCGCAACTGGAAGTCGGTGCCGATCATCACCACGCGCAGCGGCTGGTCGGCGCGCCACAGTCTTGGATCGAAGATGCGCGCGGCGTAGGGCGCTGTAGAGCTCATGTCCTCGACATAGGCCGCGTTCGGCCAGCGGCCGGACATGTCGGCGAAGGCCGCGCGCTCGCCGCCGGGATCGTTGAAGGCGAGGCCGGCAAGCCCGCGGTCGGTGACCATGATCAGGGCGATGCCGAAAGGCGAGATGTGATAGCCGTAGCGGATGGTGAGGCCGGCGCCGCGCGTCTTGTAGTCGCCCGGCGACATCGCTTCATGGGTGACGAAGAGGTCATGCAGCCGTCCCGGGCCCGACATGCCGAGCTCGAACGAGGTTTCGAGCAGCGGCATGCCGGAATCGAGCAGCCGGCGCGCATGGTCGAGCGTGACCGCCTGCAGAAAGGCCTTGGGCGACAGGCCGGCCCAGCGGGTGAACAGCTTCTGCAGACCCGTCGGCGTCTCGCCGACCTCCTCGGCCAGATCCTCGAGCGAAGGTTGGTCGCGATAGTCGAGACTGATCTTCTCGATGGCGCGGCGCACGACCTCGTAGTCGCTGCCCTCG
Organism: Mesorhizobium sp. M4A.F.Ca.ET.050.02.1.1; assembly: GCF_003997725.1. Classification (NCBI taxonomy): domain Bacteria; kingdom Pseudomonadati; phylum Pseudomonadota; class Alphaproteobacteria; order Hyphomicrobiales; family Phyllobacteriaceae; genus Mesorhizobium; species Mesorhizobium sp. M4A.F.Ca.ET.050.02.1.1. The sequence continues at coordinate 2,360 of NZ_RZSG01000255.1, read as the reverse complement.
GGAGTAATTTCGTTCTCAAGGATCGCGGTCGTTTTCATCTGCGTATTCATGGTCATCTGGGCGTTCATGGCAATATCTCCTTGACCGCGAATATCGGTCTTCCCGCCCTTTGCCACCACCCGAAACTTGCCCTGCTGCCGCCCGCCCGCGACGTGCTTGAATTCCTACGGCAAGGCGTGGAAAGCCGGCCGCCGGATTCGTTGCACGCTTACAAATTCGACAGTCAGCGCGCCCTGGCGGTCGCGAGCGCGCGCGAAAAAGCGGTGGCAAAGCTCTCGCGGGAGACGGGGTCGAGGAAGGACCCGATCGACACGGTCTGTCCCTGTGCCTCTACCGCCATCCTGGTGATGCCGATCTCGGCATGGCGGGCGATCGAGAAGCGCGCCCAGAACGGATTGAAGCGGTGCGCCTCCGACCTGCCCGATGGCGCGGTCTTGCGAATGTCGAGGCTGGTGCGCGACACCGAGACTTCCTCGCGAGCGCGGGCGGCACGGTAGTTGACGCGGAAGGCGATGTAGACGGCGATCACGTCGAGCCCGAAGAAGCCGAACACCGGCCAGGCGCCGCGCGACAGGAAGAAGGCGCCGGTGGCCAGCCAGCCGAAGGACAGCGCGCCCATAAGGACGAAAAAGCCGGTGCGGCCGAGCGAGCGGTGCGGTGTCAGCAAGGCGTGGAAGAAGGGCTCGTCAGCCTGGAAGAAGGGCTCGTCAGCCTGGAAAGAGGCGTTTGTGTCGCTCATGCCTGGATATTATAGGAAGGGAATGGCAAGCCCCAAGACGAAAAAATCCCCGATGGCCAAAAATGCATTGCCGCCCGGCCGGCGCGACGGCTCGAACGCCAAACCGCGGCCGAGGCCGACGCGATCACGGCACCTCTACAGCCCGGCCGAGGTGCGCGAGATTTTCCGGCGGTTTTCGGTGCAGCGACCGGAGCCGAAGGGCGAGCTCGAGCATGTCAACGCCTTCACGCTGCTGGTGGCGGTGGTGTTGTCGGCGCAGGCCACCGATGCCGGCGTCAACAAGGCGACGCGGGCGCTGTTTGCGGTCGCCGACTCGCCGCAGAAGATGCTGGCGCTCGGCGAAGCGAAAGTCGGCGACTACATCCGCACCATCGGCCTCTGGCGCAACAAGGCCAAGAACGTGATCGCGCTGTCCAAGGCGCTGATCGACGAGCATGGCGGCAAGGTGCCCGCCGACCGCGACCAGCTGATCAAGCTGCCGGGCGTCGGGCGCAAGACCGCTAATGTCGTGCTCAACATGGCCTTCGGCCAGCACACGATGGCGGTCGACACGCATATATTCCGCATCGGCAACCGCCTCGGGTTGGCGCCCGGCAAGACGCCGGAACAGGTCGAGCAGGGGCTGCTGAAGATCATCCCGGCCGAGTATATGCGCCATGCGCATCACTGGCTGATCCTGCATGGCCGCTATGTCTGCAAGGCGCGCAAGCCGGATTGTCCGGCCTGCGTCATCGCCGACATCTGCAAGGCGGCGGAGAAGACGGCCGAGATGCCGGCGCCGCTGGTGCCGATCGCGCCGCTTTCGGAGACGGTTGCCGCCGAGGCTTGAAGCGGTGCGCAACCCCGACGGAGACCGCGCCGCGCAGTTTCCCGGAATTGCTCAGGAGCCGTAGCCGCGCGCCATAGCCGCCGCGAAGACCGGGATCAGCAGGAAGATGAAGGCTTCGGCGCGGACATAGGTCTTGACCGAGGCGAGCTCCGCCGCCGGCACCTGAAAGCCGGGAGTGGCGCCGGCCTGCCGGTTCCAGGAAATGAAGCGGATGGTCGGAATGATCGACAAAAGGCCGACGATGACGAAGGCCGTCATCTTTGCCCAGAACATCCAGTTGTAGATGTAGAACTCCCAGCCCTTCAGGCCGTAGAAGACACGGCCGGCGCCGACGATGACGATCAGCGCGGCGATGATGCCGTAATGGCGGTCGATGCCGACAAGGCGCTTCAGCGTCGCGGCGGGCAGATCGCCGCGGAGCAGCACGAATTCGGCGCCGATGATGCCGGCCAGCGAAAACACCAGCAGATGATGGATGATGGCCAGCACGAGGTCGGTGGTATCCATGCATTTTCCTCTGGTTGGATGATATGCGGGCTGAATCAGATTTCCGCTAAGACTAGCATCGCCGGACAGAATTCCCAGACACGGCGGGCAGCTAGCTGCCCTGGCGTGATGGGACGTTCTGGTCTGGAGGATGATCCGGACCGCCGTGGCCCTTGTTCGGTGCGGGAGGTTTGCTAGGCGCCTTCTTGACGTTCAAGCGAGGCAAGTTCCATGGGCAGTCCAAAGGCAACCGGCGTGCCGGTCATCGAAACGGCGCGGACCATCCTGCGGGCGCACCGGCTGGAC